>DASZGZ010000272.1:0-3447 GCA_035938355.1 Acidobacteriaceae bacterium | reverse complement strand
CGGGTTGGCGATGGAGAAGCCGCGCACATGGACTTCATAAATTATGGAGTCGGCGAGCGCGATGCGCAGCCGCCGATCGCCGCTCCAGTCGAATGTGGGGTCTATGACCACCGACTTCGGCATGCCGGGCCCGCTGTCGTCCTCATTTTTGTTCAGGTCAGGATCTTCTCCGCCAAAGGTGTAAGGAAAGATGGAGGGGTTCCAGTGCACATCACCGTCGATGGCCTGCGCATAAGGATCGACCAGCAGCTTGTGATCATTGAAGCGATGCCCCTGCGCAGGGTCCCATGGCCCATGGACGCGATAGCCGTAGCGCTGACCGGGACGGATGCCAGGCAGGAAGCCATGCCAGACGAAAGCGGTGCATTCTTCGAGGGGCAGTGACTCGGTCTGATTGTTGTTCTCGTCGTAGAGGCAGAGATCGACGCCGGTGGCGTTTTCGGAGTAGACGGCGAAGTTGGTTCCTCGGCCGTTCCACTTTGCGCCCAGCGGATAAGGCTTTCCGGGCAGTACTGTGCGTGCCATGTTTTTATTCCTAAGTTGCTGAGAGATTTAGCCAGGGGTTCCTTCGAATCAGAAGCGCGGGAGGCGTCCGGTGTTGCCTTTCCGGCGGCGTGACGCGGCATCGCGGCTACACATTGTTCCCGGTCGAAGCCAGAGTGGTGGACTGAAGCGGGAGGAAGATGCGGAAGACGGTGCCGCCTGGTTCATGCGGATGCTGGTGGACGCGGCTGCGGGAGGAGATGCGGCCGCCATGCTTGTCGATGATGGTCTGGCTGACCCACAGGCCGAGGCCGGTACCGGTGGTGCCCTTGGTGGAGAAGAAGGGCTCAAAGATGCGCGACTGGGTGGCCTTGTCCATGCCGCATCCTGTATCTGCCACGGTGACGTATATGCCTTCTGCGCCGGTAAGAGGCTCCTGGCCAACCGAAGTGCGGAGAGTGAGGCGGCCGCCATCGCGCTGCATGGCATCGATGGCGTTGCCAATGAAGTTGGCGAGTACCTGACGGATCTCGCCGTCATAGGCCTGTACGGCGGGCAGTTCGCGATAGCGCCGCTTGATGGCGATCGAATAGCTGCGCAGGCGCGGCTCGTAGAGGGCGATCACGCCTTCCAGCAGATCGTTCACGTCCGAGTTCACCGGCCTGGTGCTTTGGCGGTAGAAGCGCAGGGTCTGCGTGGTGATGTGGGTGACGCGGTCGAGCTCCTGCTGGGCAATGCGCAGATACTCCTGGGATCGCTGATCGAGACGGGCGGAACCGATGAGAAAGAGGCAGTTGGTGACGGCCTCGAGCGGATTGTTGATCTCATGCGCGATAGAGGCGGCAAGCCTTCCTGTAGCAGCCAGCTTCTCGGTGCGGCGCATGACCTCTTCGCTGCGCTTCTGTTCGGAGAGATCGACGAAGAAGATGGCGATCTGTTCCGGTGCCGAGGGAGATGCGGAGGAATCGGCTGCGAGCGGCGCGAGGGCGATCAGCACCGGAAGATACTGGTCGCTGCTGGTGCGGCACACGGCCTCAAAGGGGCGGCGCGGCTCGCTCGAGGTGATGGCCTGCAGACGGGTAAGCACCGTGGGCCCCTCGGCTCCAAAGATGCTGCCGAAGTCGACTGCGCCACTGCGCAGCTCCTGCTCGCTATAACCGAGCAGCCGTTCGATGCTGGTGTTGGCATATTGGACGGTGCCATCGGGCTCGGCGATGATGAGGCCGACGGGCATGGCCTGAACCAGGCGCAGGAAGCGCTCCTGGCTGGTGCGCAATGCCCGTTCGGCATCGAGCTGGAGGCGACGGGCGCGCGCTTCGCGTATCTCGCGCTCGATGGCTGGTACCAGCCGCGCGAGGTTCTGCTTGGAGACATAGTCATGGGCGCCGGCGCGCATCGCATCGACGGCGGTCTCTTCGCTGACGGCGCCGGACATGATGATGAAGGGAACATCGCGTCCCATGTGTTTGAGCAGGCGCAGGGCGGCGGGAGCGCTGAAGCTTGGCAGGTTGAAGTCGGCCAGCACCACATCCCATTCTGCATCCGGCTGGTTGAGCGCGCGGCGCATGTCATCGGCGGTTTCAACGCGGTGCACGATGGGTCGGTAGCCGGCGCGCTCGAAGTAGCGAGTCAGAAGATGGGAATCATCCGCGTCGTCCTCCACCAGGAGCACTCGCAATGGAGTGGTGTCTGGTTGGCTTTCGATCTGCTCTGGCTGTTCCGGGGCACGCATCGGGTGTCTGAAGGGGGAGGCCGTCAATCCTTGATGGTGGCCAGTGACCATTGTCCAGCGGGGCAATGAAAGTGGAAATCCATTGTCATGCCTTAGCGAAGTGGCGTGGGGGGCGTCTCATTCAGCACCAGCCAGTACATGCCAAGCTGACGCGTGGCCTCTGCGAAGTCGGTGAAATTGACGGGCTTGCGGATGTAGCTGTTGACGCCGAGTTTGTAGCTGCGCATCAGGTCGCTTTCCTCATCGGACGAGGTAAGGATAACGACGGGCAGCATGTGATGCTGATCCGATTCGCGAATGCGGCGAAGGACTTCGAGCCCGTCGATCTTGGGCAGCTTCAGGTCGAGCAGGATGACCTGCGGCGCGTAGGGCAGCACTTTTTCGCCCTGGCCAAAGAGCATTTCGATCGCCTCTTCGCCGTCGTGTGCCACGCGGATGTTATTGGCGATGTTTGCTTTTTTGAGCGCGCGGATGGTAAGCGCCTCATGGTCAGGATCATCTTCTACCAGAAGAATCATGCGTTCGTTAACGGTCATCAGGGTCGTATGATACTCCATTCAGACGGGGGGCCGGCGCGTTCGAGACAATCGCGAACTCGTTGCAATTCTGAGCGTTAGCCTTTTCCCTCGTGGCAGAAGGTGGAGCAGCAATCTCGCGTTGCCAACGCCGCATCTTACTGGGCGGCCTCCCCCAGCCAGCAGATGGCTCCCGTTTGTCTCGGATGAGGTGGCACCTGTCTGCCGGACCAAGAGTAGGGCTGCGAGGCCAGACAGGGGTTATCCGATGAGGTCGAGTTGGAAAGTAATTATTCTAAGTACGACGCTCAGTACTGCAGCAGCGTTCGCTCCGGTCACGTTAGCGCAGCAAGGCGAAGCAGCAACGGCTTCTACCACCACATCTCCTGTAGCACTTGTTTACGTCGCGAGCACTCCGCAGAATAGCAGCACAAATGAGATTCTCGGCTTCTCCGCGGCAAGCAACGGAAAGCTCACACCCATCCCGGGTTCGCCGTTTGCCGCAAACGTCACCAGTATGGCTGTGAATGGGAAGTACCTGTTCGCTCCGAACAAGACCACACCGTACATCGAGTCGTATCTGATCGAGTCGAACGGCGCGCTGAAGTATGCCACGCAGACCGACTACATCAAGGCCGACCCTGCAGACGATTGCGGCACGGCGGGACCGGTCTTTCTCGATCACACCGGCGCATCGCTGTATTTTCTGGAGTTCGA
>DASZGZ010000271.1:0-3413 GCA_035938355.1 Acidobacteriaceae bacterium | reverse complement strand
TTGCGCTACGGCTATGAGACGGGTGACGTTGAAGCGAACAACCTGCTGAACTACATCAACCTCACGGCACCCTCGCCGCTGCAGGCCCAGATCCCGTCTCTTAATCTCACAGGAGGCGTCGGCGTTCCCGGGATGTACGGCATGAGCCGGCAACTACAGAATCCGGCGAAGCTGGACTTCGATCCGCGTCTGGGAGTGGCCTTTAAGCTGGATAACAAGACGGCCCTTCACGCCGGTGTGGGCATCTTTCACCATCCGGCTGCGGCATGGCAGCAGTATCCCAATGCAGACGGCGGCATTCGCACCTCTACCTCGGTGAACGCGGAGGCCAACGGTGTAACGCCCCTGGCCGGCTATCAGCTCAGCAGTCCGTTTCCCACCGGTCTTCCCCAGCCGCAGGGCAACGCCGCGGGACTGGGCATCGACCTGGGCGACTCCATCGCCGGTCCGCTGCGCAAACAGAGCATCCCTTACCAGCAGAACTGGTCACTGGATATTCAGCGCGAACTTCCCGCCAACTTTGTTGTTACCGCCGCATATGTGGGCAACGCAGGCGTTCACCTGATGGTGGATGAGGAACTGAATCAGCTGCCGACGAGCGACGCGGCGCTCGGATCGCAGCTGCTCACCCTCAGGCAGAACCCCCTCTATGGTTATATTGATCCAGCCTCGAGCATCAATACGCGTACGGTTCTGCAATCGCAGCTGCTGCGGCCGCATCCGCAGTTCCAGAACATCGAAGCGATCAACGTCGGCGCGGGCCACTCGTCCTATCACGCTGGACAGTTGACGGTGGAACATCGCATGAGTCACGGCCTCGCCGAGACCTTTGCCTACACGTACAGCAAATCCATCGATAACGTGGGGGAGATGACCAGCGTTGCCGGCACCATGGATCCGTTTACCAACACGTATTGCCCGCGGTGCGACCGCTCGCTCTCCGATCAGAACGAGCGCTACGTGATCCGCTGGAACACACGCTACGAGCTGCCCTTCGGGCCGGGAAAGTCGCTGCTGAACCAGGGCGTGCTCAGCAGGATCGTGGGTGGCTGGGCGGTGAGCGCCATCTACCAGGTCGACGCCGGGCAGCCGATCCGCGTGACCTACACCAACGTTTCCAACCTTGATAGCTCGAGCTCGCTTTCGCGTCCCAACCGGGTGCCGGGCGTCTCCGACAAGGTACCGGGCGGCCCGCATATCACCAAGGGCGGCGCCTACTTTAACCCGGCTGCGTTTTCGGCCACGCCGACCTACTCGTTCGGCACGGCTCCGCGCTATCTCTCTGACGTCAACAGTCCGACCAACTGGAACCTGGATTCCATGATCGAAAAGACCACCCATATTACAGAGGGCTCGGTCATTTCATTCAGGGTCGAAATGTTCAATGCGCTCAACAACGTGATTTTCAGCGGGCCGACCACGAGCTTCACGTCGTCGAGCTTCGGACAGGAAGCGACCCTATCCCAGAGCAACACTCCGCGCAATATTCAGTTCAGTGCGCGCTACTCCTTCTAAGTGAACGGGCCTGAGGAACATTATGATTAAAAAGCTGTGCCTCTCCATTCTGCTGGTTTCCAACGCGGCATTCGCCGCGGAGACCATCGTTCTCAACGCGAACGTGATCACCATCGATC
This sequence comes from Acidobacteriaceae bacterium, assembly GCA_035938355.1. Taxonomy (GTDB): domain Bacteria; phylum Acidobacteriota; class Terriglobia; order Terriglobales; family Acidobacteriaceae; genus KBS-83. The sequence continues at coordinate 1,779 of DASZGZ010000271.1, read as the reverse complement.
CGTCCCGCCCGTCTGCCCAGGCCTTCGCCTACGAAAACGGGAAGTTCCTTGCTGTCGGCAGTAACGCGGAAATCCTCAAGCTGAAAACACCCGAAGCCACGGTGATCGATATGCATGGGGCGACGGTGGTGCCCGGCTTCAACGATGCGCATGTGCATCCGCAGCAAATCTACGACGAAGGGTCGCTGTATTACCGTGTGTGGCTGGGCGCGGATCGCGCGAGGAACATGGATCAGCTTATTGCGGAGCTGAAGAAGAAAGCGGCCATCACGCCACCGGGCAAAATGATCAACGGCTACGGATACGATGACGTTCTCCTGGGACGTCATCCGAACCGGTACGATCTCGACAAGGTCTCGACGACGCAGCCGATCATCATCACGCACGGCTCGGGCCACATCTCCGTCGTCAACAGCTACGTTCTGAACGCCGCCGGAATCACTAAGGACACGCCGAATCCTCCTGGCGGTGCGCTGGACCGCGATCCGGACGGAACGCCCAACGGAGTCATCCGTGAGAGTGCGCGCGGGCTTCTGCAGAAGGCCCTGCATGGCACTGAAGTGGAAATTCCCCACGACCAGGACATTCAGGGTTACCTCAACTGCTTCCACCAGTATGCGGCCAAAGGCATCACCAGTGTCGGAGTCGCTGGCGGCACGCCTTCTTCGTTCCAGATGATGCAGCAGGTGCGCGACGCCGGCAACCCGGTACGCGTCGGCTTCATGTTCTATGAGAAGTGGTTCCCGCAGCTGCAGGCGGCCGGCATTCAGCGCGGTTTTGGCGACGACCGGCTGCGCGTAACCGCTATCAAGAACTTCCAGGGCAACTCGCTGAGCGGCAGGACGGCGTGGCTGAGTGTAGCCTACTCCGATCGGCCGGACTACTTCGGCATCCCCCCGGCGCGCTCGCAGGAGCAGCTGGACAAGGACTTCCAGCAGATGTGGGATGCGGGCTGGCAGGTTGCGACGCATTCCAACGGCGATCGCGAGATCGACATGGTGCTCACGGCCATCGAGCACGCCGAGGCGAAGAATCCTCGTCCCGATATGCGCTGGCGCATCGAGCACGCGAGCATCATGAACCAGTCGCTGCTCGATCGTGCCAGGAAGGACGGCGTGATCCTGGTCTTCCACTCGTACTTTACGGAGTACGGCGATATTCTCGCTTCCTATGGTCCACAGCGGCTTGCGATGATGCATGCCTATCGCACCGCGATCGACATGGGCATCCCCGTGGCCGGACACTCCGATTCTCCTGTTTCGGCAGCCGATCCGCTTCTGCGCATCCAGAATATGGTGACGCGCCAAGGAAAGGACGGGACCGTATACGGCGGCAATCAGAAGATCAGCGTGGATGAGGCGATCCATGCCTGGACTCTGGACGGCGCTTACGCCACCTTCGAAGAGAAGATCAAAGGGTCCATCACTCCCGGCAAGCTCGCGGATTTTGTGGTCCTCGAGAAAGACCCCAACAAAGTCGCTCCGGCCACCATCAAGGACATCAAGGTTGAGGCGACTTACATGAGCGGCAACAATGTTTACACCGCTCCCGCAAAGACTGTTGCTCTTGTTCCGCTGCCGCCGGTCGACTACGGCGATGGCGACGAAGAGGCCAACGAAAGCCAGTACAACCACTAAGTCAGTCGGAGGATGCTGTTGAGGAGAACCCATTGCAAATGAAGTCAAGTAAGCTACTTTTTACGCCCGGTCCATTAACCACTTCAGAGAGTGTGAAGGCCGCGATGATGCGGGATCTCGGTTCGCGCGATCGCGAATTTCT
>DASZGZ010000270.1:0-8184 GCA_035938355.1 Acidobacteriaceae bacterium | reverse complement strand
GAATTTGCTTACTCCGGAAAACTTGAGCTCATCGTCTGGTCCATTCCTGCGCTCGTCATCTTCTTCCTGGGCGGCATCGCCTGGATCAGCGCCCATCTCCTTGACCCGGCCGAGCCGCTGAAGTCCAAGGCCAAGCCTGTCGAGGTCCAAGTGGTCTCGCTCGACTGGAAGTGGCTGTTCATTTATCCGCAGCAGAACGTTGCCAGCATCAACCGCATGGTCGTTCCTGCAGGGGTACCGCTTGACCTCAAGATCACGTCGGCCAGTGTGTTCAACGTGTTCTTCGTGCCACAGCTGGGGAGCGAGATCTACACCATGTACGGCATGATGACTCGGCTGAACCTGCAGGCTGACCGCCCCGGCGTTTACTTCGGTCTCTCGGCCCACTTCAGCGGCGACGGCTTCCCCGGCATGGCGTTCGACGTACAGGCCGTGTCGCCTGAGCAATTCGCGCAGTGGACCACTGCCACGCGCGGCACCGGTCCGGTCTTGGATGAGGCAGCCTATCGCAAGCTCCTCAAGCAGAGCCGGGACGTAAATCCCTACACCTATCGAAGCGTGCAGACCGGACTGTTCGAGGAGATCGTGGAGCAGAGGCTGCCACCGGGTGAGGGACCACCAACCGCGCAGAGTACCGCATCCGGCTCCGTGGCGGTGCTGACAGAAAGGTAGCACTGACATGTTGGGGAAGTTAGGCTGGCAGGCTATTCCTTTTGATCAGCCGATTCCGCTCGCAGCCGGAGCGTTGGTCGTTTTCGTCCTGGCTGCCTTACTCATCTGGGTGGCCGCGAAAGGATACATCCCGTACCTGTGGCGCGAGTGGATCACTAGCGTCGACCACAAGCGCATCGGCATCATGTATTGCTTGCTGGCCGCCGTCATGCTGCTGCGCGGCTTCATCGACGCCTTGATGATGCGGTCGCAGCAGGCACTGGCGTTTCACGCCGCAGGATACCTGCCACCCGAGCACTACGATCAGATCTTTTCGGCGCACGGCACGATCATGATCTTCTTCATGGCGATGCCGTTCGTCATCGGGCTGATGAACTTTGCCATGCCGCTGCAGCTGGGAGTGCGCGACGTGGCGTTCCCCACGCTCAACTCCGTCAGCTTCTGGCTCACCGCCGCCGGGGCGCTGCTGGTAAACCTCTCGCTGGTTGTGGGAGAGTTCGCGCGCACCGGTTGGCTTCCGTACCCACCGCTCTCAGAGCTCACTTACTCTCCGGGCGTCGGCGTCGACTACTACCTCTGGGCGATCCAGATATCCGGCATCGGCACCCTGATGACGGGTATCAACATGGTGACGACCATCCTCAAGATGCGTGCGCCCGGTATGAACTACATGCGCATGCCGATCTTCTGCTGGACCACGCTCGCTTCGAATCTGCTGATAGTCGCCGCCTTTCCGATCCTGACGGCGACGCTGGCCATGCTGCTGCTCGATCGTTACGTCGGATTCCACTTCTTCACCAATGAGGCGGGCGGCAACGCGATGATGTTCATGAACCTGATCTGGGCCTGGGGACACCCGGAGGTCTACATCCTCGTGCTGCCTGCGTTCGGGATTTTCTCTGAGGTGGTTTCGACCTTCTCCGCCAAGCCCCTGTTCGATCGCCGCTCCATGATCGTCGCGACCCTGGCGATCTGCATCCTGTCGTTGTGCGTCTGGCTGCATCACTTCTTCACCATGGGCGCAGGCGGTGATGTCAACGCGGTCTTCGGCATCGCCAGCATGATCATTGCGGTGCCCACGGGCGTGAAGATCTACAACTGGCTCTTCACCATGTACGGCGGCCGGGTCCGCTTCAGCTCCGCTATGCTCTGGTCTATCGGCTTCATGGTGACCTTCGTCATTGGCGGCATGACCGGTGTACTGTTGGCCTCTCCCGCGGCGGACTTCCTGCTTCACAACAGCCTGTTCCTGGTGGCGCACTTTCACAACGTGATCATCGGCGGGGTGGTATTCGGTGCCTTCGCGGGCTATACCTACTGGTTCCCGAAGGCTTTTGGCTTCGTGCTCGATGAGCGGCTCGGGAAGGCCGCGTTCTGGTGCTGGCTGGTCGGCTTCTACGTCGCCTTCGTACCGCTGTATGTGGTGGGTCTTGAAGGCATGACGCGGCGTATGCAGCACTATGATCGGTCCGAGTGGTACCCCTGGCTGCTGGTCGCGGGCGTGGGCGCCCTCATCATCCTGTGCGGCATCGCACTGCAGATCGCGCAGCTCTGGGTCTCCATTCGTGGCCGGGCACAACGGCGTGACCTGACCGGTGATCCCTGGGACGGACGCTCGCTGGAATGGTCGACCACCTCACCGCCACCAGCGTTCAACTTCGCCGTGCTACCGAATGTCACGAGTGATGAGCCGTACTGGTCAATCAAGCAGCAAGCCCGTGCGAGGCGGCAACTCGTGACCCCCGAACCGGAATACGTGTCCATCGAAATGCCGCGCAACAGTGCGACCGGATTCGTCACGGCGTTCTTCGCGGTCGTGACCGGATTTTCCCTGATCTGGCACATCTGGTGGCTGGTGATACTCGGACTCGTCGGCGCGTACGTGACGTTCGTGGCCTTCGCCTGGCGCGATATCCATGAGACCGAGATCCCGGCTGCGGAGGTGGCCCGTATCGATCGTGCCAACCGCGCCGCACGCGCCGAGGCGCTGCACGAGGAGCCGGCCCGATGAGCACGCCCGCGCTGCGCCTTGCGCATGATCCCGCTTTCGGTCCCGCCGGGATCGCGCCCGGGGAGGCGAGTGGTCACGGCGCGGGCGGGCCGGCGCCGAAACGTATCATCGTCGGCTACGGTTTCTGGATCTTTCTCCTCTCTGACGTGATCATGTTCTCGGCCTTCTTCGCCGCTTATGCGGTGCTGTTCAAGAACACCGCGGGCGGACCGTCTGCGCACGAGTTGTTTGACCTGCGCAATACCGCGACCGAGACCGGCTGCCTGCTTGCCTCGACCTTCACGTGCGGTATGGCGAGCCTTGCGGTGGGACAGCGCAGCCAGAAATGGACGCAGCTCGCTCTTCTGGTTACCGGCCTCCTGGGGCTTGCCTTTATCGTACTGGAGATCCGCGAATTTACCGGCTTCGTCGCCCGCGGTGCCGGACCGACCCGCAGCGCGTTTCTCTCGTCATTCTTTACCCTGGTCGGATGCCATGGGATACACGTGAGTGCCGCACTTCTCTGGCTCGGCACGATGATGGCGCAGTTCTACGCCAAGGGATTCCGGCAGGACATTCGCCACCGCTTCCTGTGCTTCAGCCTCTTCTGGCACGCCCTGGACATCATCTGGGTCGCTATCTTCAATCTGGTCTACCTGGTGGGGGTGCTTCCACCGGAGTTGCTGCCATGAGTGAACCGACTGATTACGAGGCGGGATCGTACGTCGGCGCGGATCGTATGCCGGGTCGCCCTGAGGAGCGAACTCTCGCACGGGAAGTACGCGGATACCTGCTCGGGCTGGGTCTTGCCATTCTGCTCACGATCGCCTCTTTCTGGGCCGATCAGACCCGTGAGATCTACAGCTCGGGTATCGCCGTAGCGCTGCTGGTGCTGGCCGTTGCGCAGATAGGCATCCATCTTATCTTCTTCCTGCACATCACGACTGATCCCGACAATGCCAACAACATCCTCGCCCTGGCTTTTGGTGTTCTCATCGTCTGCCTGATCGTGTTTGGCTCGCTATTTGTCATGCTCCACTTGAACCACAACCTGATGCCGATGGATCGACTCATGCAGATGCAGCGCTGAGTCGATATTCAGTTTCGACGGGGCGACGGCGATCCGGATTGCGATTCGCCTATGTTGGGCTCTGAAAGAGCCATGACGATTGCCCGTCCGTTGACGATCAGGGCGCCGATCAGCGAAGCCGCGGCGGCGGCGAGCGCGCCATACCGCGCCACGCCAAGCGCGCAGACCAGCACGACCGCTATGGCGCCGGATCCCACGGCGACGCCGATCCGCCGCACATCCCACTCCACCACCGCATGTCGCACCGCCGGACGGCCCACACCGTTGGCCCACTGCACGCCGAGCAGAACCGCATAGACGGTCAACTGCGTATCGTAAGGCTTCCCATAGAGCCCCAGAGTCTCCGGTGCCAATAGCAATAGTGGCAGGACCAACACCGAGCTGTAGACCAGCGCGCGAGCCAGCTGTCCGAAGAGCAGCCGTCGCGACGCGCATACGGGCTGCATGGCCATGAGCGTCTCGCGACAGCCGGTGAGGTTCAACGCCGGTAGGAAGAAGTCAACGATCAGCGCCGTGCGCGCAGCGACCGCGTATTGAGCCATCTGCAATGGCGGCGCCCAGACGGCGAGAATGCACAGCGGTCCCCACAGCAGGGCGCCTCGCGCCAGGCCGATGAATTCCCGCGAGTCCACCGCCTGCAGTGCTTCACGGGAGATCGGCTGGCGTGAGCTCTCGGCTCGTGTGGCCGGGAAGGCCCGCCGGGCGAGCGCCACCGCCACGGCCGCAGCGACCACGCTGCCGAGGAAGAAGGCCCAGGAGTAAAGTACGAGCGAAGCGTCGGGGGGCGCGAGCGCCACCGCGAGCAGGATGGAGACGTTCACGGCATAGGCTGTCACGACGATGCCGAGGGTACGGTTGGCAGCGCGCAGCGCCTCGCCCAGCAGGCTCGACACGCTGACGAAAGGAAGGGAGAGCACGAACGGCAGATAGGTCTGCAATACCGTCTGCAGTTGCGGCGCCTGGATGTCGAGGTCCGCCGTCACCACCAGTAGGACCCCACAAAGCAGGCTCGCCCGGAGCAGCATCCGCCGCGCCAGCTGCGTCAGCAGGACTCCGTCCGCAATGCCGGTGGCTGCGGCACGCCGGCCGACGATGTGCTGCGCCATGTAGATTTCGTACTTACCGCGCAGCAACGTGCTCAGTCCCAGGGCGATGACAAACCCGCGAAAGTAGACGCCGGCCTCATCCGGGGTCAGGGCGCGGATGACCGCGAGTGTCGCCAGGATTTGCAGCATCGCGCCCAGGAGACGCAACAACAGCTCCCCCACCCACGAATGCGCGACAGTGGTGGGTCGCCCGGCCCCGGCTTCTGCCGTCTTTGTCAGGCCACTTTGTGCCTGCATGGCTTCAAACATACACCCGAACGGACCTCATACGAAGCGGACTGCAGGGACTGCCCTCGTTGCCGTGGCGGCGCCGGCGCGGCCAGTGCCGCAGGCCATCCTCAGCTCACGGCGTTCGGCTGCGGGGACTGCGGCGGCGGCTCCTCGCGGCGGCGCCGCCCGCCGAACACCCTGCGCACGCTGATGAAGAACACTGGCACGAGGAACACGGCGAGGATCGTCGCGGTTACCATGCCGCCGATCACGCCGGTGCCGATCGCGATACGCCCGCCGGCGCCGGCCCCGGTGGCGATCGCCAGCGGCAACACGCCGAGGATGAAGGCCATCGAGGTCATGAGGATCGGTCGCAGCCGCTGGCGCGCCGCGGCGATGGTTGCCGGCACCAGGTCCATGCCGCTCTCGACGTTTTCGATCGCAAATTCCACGATAAGGATCGCGTTCTTCGCCGAGAGGCCCACGGTGGTCAGGAGCCCCACCTGGAAGAAGACGTCGTTGGCGAGTCCGCGGAACAGCGTCGCGCTGATCGTGCCGATGATGCCGAGCGGTACCACCAACATCACCGCGAACGGAATCGACCAGCTCTCGTATAGCGCAGCGAGGCACAGAAAAACGACCGTCAGCGAGATGGCATACAGGGCAGGCGCCTGCGAGCCTGAGCGCACTTCCTCGTAGGAGAGGCCGGTCCACTCGTAGCCGAGTCCCTTCGGCAGCTTCGTCACCGCCTTCTCCATCGCGGTGAGCGCCTCCCCGGTGCTCCTGCCCGGCGCCGGGGCGCCGAGGAATTCCAGCGACGGCGTGCCGTTGTAGCGTTCGAGCTTCGGCGAGCCGTAGGTCCAGTGCGCAGTGGCGAACGTCGAGAAGGGCACCATCTGGCTGGCGCCGTTACGCACGTACCAGCGGCCCAGGTCCTGCGGCAGCATGCGCGAGTCGTCATCACCCTGAATGAACACGCGCTTGACGCGGTTGCGGTCGACGAACTGGTTGACGAACGCCGAGCCCCAGCCCGCGCCGAGCGTGTCGTTGATGTCGCTGATCGAAAGGCCGAGCGCGCTCGCTTTTTCCCAGTCGATGTCGAGCTTGTACTGTGGCTCATCGTCCAGGCCGTTCGGCCGTACCAGGCCGATCGCCGGGTCCTTGCTGGCGATCCCGAGCAGCTGACCGCGCGCCTTCATCAGCGCTTCATGGCCGAGGTTGCCGCGGTCCTCCAGCTCGAAATCGAATCCCGTCGCGTTACCCAACTCGAGCGCGGGCGGCGGCGCGAACGCAATCACGAACGCTCCCCGGATCGTGTGGAAGAACTGGTTGGCGCGCCCCACGAGCGCGAACACCGAGTTCTTTTTCCCGGGGCGCTCTGACCAGTCCTTGAGGCGAACGAAGGCCAGGCCGGCGTTCTGTCCGTGGCCGCCGAAGCTGAAGCCGTTGACGGTGAACACCCCGCTCACGACGTCTTTCTCGTTCTTGAGGAAGTAGTCGCGCACCTGGCCCAGTGCCCGTTGGGTGAGCTCGCTTGCGCTGCCCGGCGGCGCCGACACCTGGATGAAGCAAAAGCCCTGGTCTTCGTCCGGCAGGAAGGATCTCGGCACGCGCACGAACAACACGCCCATCAGCACCACGATGGCGAGATACACGAGCAGGTAGCGGCCGCGGCGCGCCGTGACTTGCCCGAGTGCGCGCTCGTAGCCGCGGTTCATGCGGTCGTAAGCCCGGTTGAACCACCCGAAGAAGCCGCGCTCGCGCTCGTGTGCCTCCGCCACCCGCGGCCGCAGCAGCGTTGCACACAAGGATGGCGTGAAGAACAGGGCCACCATCACCGACAGGGTCATGGCCGACACGATGGTGATGGAGAACTGGCGGTAGATCACACCCGTGGAGCCGCTGAAGAAGGCCATCGGCAGGAACACGGCCGACAGCACCAGCCAGATACCGACCAGGGCCCCGGTGATCTGGGTCATCGACTTGCGCGCCGCCTCCTTGGGCGGGAGCTTCTCCTCCTCCATCACGCGCTCGACGTTCTCTACCACGACGATCGCGTCGTCCACCAGCAGGCCGATGGCGAGCACCATGCCGAACATGGTCAGTGTGTTGATCGAGAATCCGGCGGCGGAAAGTATGGCGAAGGTGCCGAGCAGCACCACCGGCACGGCGATCGTCGGAATCAGGGTCGCGCGGAAGTTCTGCAGGAACAGGTACATCACCAGGAACACGAGCACGATCGCCTCGAACAGCGTCTTCACGACTTCGTCGATGGAGACGCGCACGAAGGGCGTCGTGTCGTAGGGATAGATGAGTGTCAGGCCCGGCGGGAAGAACGGCGCCAGCCTTTCCATGGTGGCGCGGATCGCTGTCGCGGTCTCGAGCGCGTTGGCGCCCGTGGCGAGCTTCACCGCGAGGCCGGCTGCCGGATGGCCGTTGTATTCCGTATGAACCGCGTAGCTTTCGGCGCCGAGGCCGATGCGGGCGACGTCACGGAGCCGAACCTGCGAGCCGTCGGTGTTGACCTTGAGCAGGACGCTGCCGAATTCAGTGGCACTGGTGAGGCGCTGCGGACCCACGATGGTGGCGTGCAGTCGCTGCCCCCGGACGGCGGGAAGTCCGCCCAGCTCACCCGACGGTACCTGCAGGTTCTGCGCCTGCAGCGCATTGTTGACGTCCACCGGTGTCAGCCCATAGTTGTTGAGCTTGGCCGGGTCCAGCCAAACGCGCATGGCGTACTGGGTACCGAACAGCTGAAAGTCACCCACGCCGGGGGTGCGGCTGATCGGATCCTGGACGTACGAGGCGATGTAGTCGCTCACGTCCTCGCTGCTGAACGAGCCGTCGGTCGAGTAGAAGCCGATGACGATGAGGAAATTGCGAGTGGCCTTGGCGACGCGCAGGCCCTCCTGTTGCACCTCCAGCGGCAGGAGCGGTGTGGCCAGCTGCAGCTTGTTCTGCACCTGCACTTGGGCGATGTCGGGATTGGTGCCCTGCTCGAAGTAGAGCGTGATGGTCATGCTCCCGTCGGCATCGCTTTCCGAACCGAAATACAGCAGGTGATCGATGCCGCTCAACTGCTGCTCGATGACCTGCGTGACGCTGCTCTGCACGAC
>DASZGZ010000269.1:0-31957 GCA_035938355.1 Acidobacteriaceae bacterium | reverse complement strand
GTATAACTCTTTTACATCCGCCCATTCGCCGCCGAAACGCACGCGCTCAAGCATGCCCTCACGCTGCAGAAGCTGAATGACGTCAGGTCCGATGCCTTTGTCCTTCATGTCCAGGATCAGCTGGATATCCTGCTCCCGGGCGAGACGCAGGGCGTCTTCGAAGAGTGGGATTCGCATACCCTCGAACCGGTCTGCCATCCAGACACCGGCGTCGCGCATTCGCAGGTCATCGTAATAGCTTGTTTCTGTGTCGCCGATGCCATCGGTCAGCCGCTCCAGAATGCCGTCATGATTCAGGACGAGCTGTCCATCCAGAGTTCGCCGTACGTCGATCTCCACCACATCGCATCCCAGCAGGGCGGCTTGCTCGAGCGATTCCAGCGTATTCTCCGGTACATCTTTGTTCGCCGTACGATGGCACAGCAGCTGTACGCGCCCCGGCGGGAGTGCCGCGGCATGCGCGACGCCTGAAAGGATCAATAGAAAGAGCGGGGTGAGGAATCGTCTCATCTCGCTGATCCTTCCTGATTGAACAGAGCTGACGACTTCGCTACTGACGGCAATGGGACACCATCGTGGCGACGCGGAATGATGAGCCAAAACAAAACTGCCACGGTCGTGGCCACTCCCGCGATGCCCAATAACACTGGCGGATATCCGAACCGCGTAAACAAAATCCCGGCGCCGGCTGTTGCAGCCGAGGCTGCCAGCGCATTGCAGAAGAGTGTCATTGCGGCTGCCGTACTACGTTCCGGATCCGGCGTCTCATTCATCAGCAGGTTGTAGAGCCCCGGCGCGCTCATCCACTGCGCTGCAGAGAAGATCAAGTAGAGCGGGATAGCAAGTGTTCCACGCCGGGCGCCAGCCAGCGACAGCAGAGTGAACGCCGCAACAAGCTGGGTTGTGACTATGCCGTTTATCAGACCGAGCATGCGAAATATCAGGGGCGTCACCAGTCCCATGCAGAGCTGCACAGCCTGTATCGCGGAAAAGGTGAGCCCAATCCGCGCGAGTGGAACATGGAGATCGCGTGAAAGGTATACGTTTGCGAATGGCGTGAAGGCTGCCAGCACCGCCGACCATAGCGCCATCAACGGCAAATATCTGATGAGAAAGGGATGGTTCTTCCAACCCCGCATCCAGCGTCTGCCTGTCGGCTGGATCGCAGGGACCAGGTCGGCCGTGGCTTGCGACGGAACTCGGAGTCTCAAAGCAGGCAGCAGCCCGATGAGTGCGACGCCACACGCAGCCAGGAGGATTCCGCGCTTAACCTCCGTGCCGTTCATAGAGTAGCCGGCGATCCTCAACCACTGGGGCAGATAACCGCAGATAATGCCGCCCAGCATGCTCGTACCCATGCTGGCGGAGAAGATCAGACTGTATGCCGAGGTACGGTTCGTCTCCGTCGTGAGTCTCGCAACCGCTGGAAGGAAACAAACGCCCCACATGCACATCGCCAGTCCTGCCAGGAACGCCAGGCCAATCTGGGCAGGTTCCCACACCCAGGCAACACGCGCAGCGTTCAGCACCGATGCGGAAACGAAGCAGAAGACGAGCAACGGCTTCACTCCGATCCTCCGCGCCACAACGCCTGCTGGCAGCGTTCCTACAAGGGTACCGAGCGTCATCGCGCCGCCTATGAGCCCAATCGATCGATCGCTGAAGCGATGGTCCAGCAGGTAGAGATTGAAGAGAAAGACGTAAACGGCAAATCCCGCGTCGAAAAAGAATGCAGCTGCAAAAAACACCCAGAAGCCGCGGCTTAGTTTTTGCTGTCGAATCCAGGCGGAGGGATTCCTCCAGAAGGAGGCGATCCTCTCAGTGCTCGACTCTGGCTCAAGCAAAGCCACCATCAGTGGCCCTCCCGCACCAATGTCCGCAGCCGGTCGACAGCCCAGTCGAGGTCGGTATATCGGAGTTCAAAGACCTCCGCGGTCAACAAGCGATCAATGGTCCTATACTGCACGGCCAGCGTCTCCGGCAATCCGTAAAGGCCGTGCCGTATCCATTGCCGCGCCACGTCTACGGGGTAGGGGCGAAGCTCAGGTATCTCGCCGGCACGCCGGTTGAGGAAGACGATGAAATCTATGTGCGTGCTTTGCGCACGCGTTACGTGAGACATGGGCGCGGTGGACAACTCGATCGATGGTTTGCCTGCGGCTCTCGGGGTGAGGTCCAGCCCCTGCACCTCGGGAAACAGCTCAGCCGCTGACGGCCGGAAACGGACGTGATGGCAATCGCCGGTCCCTACTCGTCCGCTGCCGCTGTTTGTCAGATGAAGGCCGTCGTCGCAGACGTAGGTCCACCCCGATCGTGCGCAAGCATAGGAGAGAGTGGACTTGCCAGCACCAGAGTCTCCGCACAACAGGATGCCCCGCCCGTCGAGCGCAACACACGCGGCGTGCACGGGCGTGGTAAAGTGACTTGCGATGCAACACCCCGGCGTTCCGAGCAGGAAGTACTTCGCATAGAGCCTATGCTGCAGCGTCGCACGGGAAATTGAAATCTGTACCCTTTTTCGCTCCAGATTGACGATGCTGTAATTGTTCGCGTCAGCCACAGCAGTGAGTAGCGGCAACATGATCCGGAATACCGACGCTGGGGGACACTCCGTTGGGCCCTCCTCCACCACGTGCACGTCCGAACGGATTGGTTCGGTATCGTGCTGTTTCCCGAAGTTTCCCCACAGCTCCGCCATCAGATCCAGCACCTCGTTCGAGTTCGTCCTCACTTCAACAGGGAACCCCAGCGGATAAAACATCCTCCGTAAGGAAAGTGCCGGGGCCTCGAGCTCGTGCCTCGGAAAATCCAGCGTGTGCGATGCATCGCACACGGTTTCAATCTCTTCAATCGTCATCTACATCCTTCTCCCTAAGTTATGAGTAGTCTCAGCGGCGCGCACCATGTTGAGGCCAGAATGGGTTCCCCATTCAAAACACATACTTCGCGGCGAACTGAATAATGCGCGGATTTGTTGCCGTACTTGTAATCTGGCCAAAGGAAGCGCTCGCTGTCGGATTCAAAAGCGTCGGATCGCCATAGCCCACACTTGTATTGGGATTCGCGAACTGAGGTGTGTTGGTAAGGTTGAAGAACTCCACCCGGAACCGGAAGCTGCTCGTCTCCTTCACGGGGAACATCCGTTCCACCGCCATGTCCAGGTTGTGTTGTCCAGGTCCGCGCACAAGGCCTACGCTGCTGGTGCCGAAGTCCTGGTCCGCCAGACTCGTCCCGTTCGGCGCCTCGGGTGCTCGCGTGAACCCATTCGCATCCAGATAACGTCCACTCCCAACCACGCGCGAGAACAACGACCCGTGGGTCGATGGATTGCGTCCCGTCGCCTCCGCCCGGTTATTGAAGTTTCCATAAACGGAGCCGGCGTTGCTGTCGAAGATGCTGAGCGCCGCGCCGGATTGAATCACGCCAATGCCCGAGAATACCCAGTCTGTCAGCAGCTGATGTGCCACCGTTGGAAGCGATGTAAACCTCGGCGCCGTCCAGGTGAAGTTGACCACCGCCCGTTGGTCCCGATCGTCGCCCGCGAGCCCATAGGAAGATTCCCTTAGATTGTGTTGATCGTTGGTCGGTAACTGCAGCTCGAAGGTATCCGTTCCGCCCTCTCCATTCACCTCGTCGAGGTTCTTCGACCAGACATAGCTCCCCTGGATTTGGAACCCGTGCTCCATCCGCTTTGTGACTGAGATTTGCAGCGAGTTATAGTTCGCAATAAAGTTCGAATTCGTGAACAGGGATCCTTGACTCAGCCCCTGGATGGGCATGCGAGCGGTCACATTATTCACCGAGTTCGTCGTCTGGCCATTGATCGGATTTGCCGGGCTGGCAAGTAAGGCCTGATCGAACTCAATCTGTCCCGGTCGATGAACGGACCGCGTCCCCACATATCCGGTCTCCAGCAGATAGCCTTTCCCCAGGGCATACTGCAGGTTCAGGTTGTACTCATCGGTCCTGCCGTCGAGCACATTGGGATCGGTTCCCTGGATGAACGGAGTCGAGGTCGGCGTGCGCTTCACGAAGATCGGGTAGCTCGAATCCGGCTGCACCAAAGGCACGAAGGGACTCTGCAAGGTTGCGGGACCATTCGAAGCTCCCTGTGCAATCTGCAATGTCGCAAACGGCGGCTGCGACAAGCCCACTTCTGCGAGATTGGCTGAGTGGTGGTCAAAGTAGACGCCGAAGCCGCCCCGCAGCACTACTACCGGCTTTTCCGTCAACTGCAACACAAAGCCAAGCCGCGGCGAAACATCTCCATGGGGCGTCTTCCACAAGCTCGGGTACGACAACCTGGCGACACCCGCCGGCACCGCGCCCTGAAAATCCGACGGTACAGTAAACCCGCTGAATGTCCCGGTAGCCGGAACCGGCCCTTCTGCAATGTTTGCGTTGAAGTTGGTCAGACGCCCGCCTGTCTCCGTCACCGCGCCGAAGATCTCGTATCTCAGACCGGCATTCACGGTCAGCCGCGGGGTGAGTTTAATGTCATCCTGTGCGAAGCCTGCGAAGTCGGTGTACCTCTCGTTCCTACGAAAGATGCCTCCTCCCGCCTGACTCGTCGTCACATTACTCAAGCCCTGCGGACTGCCGTTCTGCGCTGCGCTCTGCCCCAACAGAAAGTCGTTGAAGGTGGCGATTTGCAGTAATCCATCTGTCTCCACAGGCGAATCCAGATCTACCTGGTGTCGCTTAAACTCAGCTCCGAAGCGCATATTGTGACGGCCCCTGGTCAGCGCGACGGTGTCTTGCCAGATGAAGGCGTTCGTGACCTGCCACTGTGAAGGGGTACCCGCATTGCCGATCGTGAGTCCGCCGACCATCATCGCCGGAGCGTTCGAAGTCGGCCCCGCGATGCCTGTTGGTGTCCCTTGACCGATCGCTTGGGCAGTGAGCGGATTCTGTATTGTCGACGTGCCGTCAAACCGCATGTAGCCAAAACGGGCGATGTTCACCAGGTTCGAGTTGAAGACGTGTGTGTCCGCCAGCACAAACATCGTGTTGCGGTCCAACTCGTTCGTTCCCCAGCCA
The DNA here is from genome assembly GCA_035938355.1 of Acidobacteriaceae bacterium. Taxonomy (GTDB): domain Bacteria; phylum Acidobacteriota; class Terriglobia; order Terriglobales; family Acidobacteriaceae; genus KBS-83. The sequence goes on along the minus strand of DASZGZ010000269.1, from coordinate 26,917 downwards.
GGAACGTTCGCCGCGCCGTTGGGCGAGAACGGCAGCGTCGAAGGCGCGCGCGAATAGAAGAACCGCCCCGAAAGCACATTCTTACTGCTCAATGTTTGGTCGATGTCGACCGAGAACTGATCTTCGCGATAATGGGCCGGAAGGGCATATGTTGACTGTCCGACGGGGAACTGGTCGGAGGGATCAGGACCGCTGGGAGGAATGGCTGTTTGCGGACTTGGTACAGCAAACTGCCCATTCGGAAGCTTCGCATTCAGGATCGCCACAGCCACCGGATTGATGTTCGATCCATCGCAAGCGACTTGTGTACCGCCGGCCTGAGTTAGATAACCGGTTGCCGGCTGGCCCTGGTTGTTCAAGTGGCCTGCAGGGCAAAACTGCTTACCCAGCGCCGCTGCGGAACGATCATCCGTCAACAGCGGAATGATGGGAGTCTGTTTGTCCCCAAGTCCGTTCACCTCCGTGAGCCCCTGGTAGGCCACAAAGAAGAAGGTCTTGTTTCTCACAATGGGCCCGCCCACCGACCCGCCGAACTGGTTCTGCTTGAGATCCGGCCGAGGCTGACCGTTGAGCTTCAAGAAGAAGTCGTTCGCGTTGAAGATGTTGTTGCGCAGAAACTCCCATGCACTTCCGTGGAAGCTGTTCGTGCCGCTCTTGCTGACCAGATCGACATTCGCCCCTGTCCCGCGTCCATACGCAGCATCGAAGTTTGCCGTCTGCACGCGAAACTCCTCGATGGAGTCCGGAGCCGGGATGGCGGTGCCCACCTGCGAGCTTTCGGCATTCGCCGCCGAGTTCTGTACCAGGTTGTTCGCGTCGATACCGTTGAACTGAATGTTGTTCGCGGTCGGCGTTGCGCCGTTCGAGGCTACATTCTGTGTACCGCGGCCCAGTTGCGCCGCGTTGGGCAGGTCCACCACCACGCCAGGTGCCAGCCCCAGGATCTGGGTGTAGTTTCGGCTTGCGAGCGGTAGGGAGAGAATTGCGGTCTCGTCTACTACGCCGCCGAGCGTCGAGCTTTCTAATTGCGCGACTTCAGCATTGCTGCTCACCTGAATATTCGTGCTTGTTCCTGCGACGGCCAGGGTTACATTGAGGGTGGTCGTATCACTTACAGCAACTGGAATCGAAGGTGAGGTATTCGGAGCGAAGTGCGGGGCCTTGACGGTCACCGAATATTTACCCGGGGGCAGCAGCGGCACACGGAAGATACCTTCCGCTGTGGTTGTCACGGAGCGCGATATATGAGTGGCATCATCCGATACCAGCACCTCGGCATTCGCTACCGCCCGGTTCGCCGGGTCCAGCACGATGCCTGAGATCGCACCGGTTCCCGGAGTCTGACCGGGCGCAACGCTCGCCAGTAAAAGCATTACCGTGAAGGGTGCGGACAGCCGACGATGCAGCAAAGCGGTCTCCATACACTTGTCTCGGAAATGTCTCTTCAAAATCTGGACTTGCATTGAGCCCGAGTATGAAGAGAACGCCGTTGCAACTTGTTAGTAACTTGTCATTTTTTTGTATGGATGTATGCAAGTGCACGCTGCCGCAAGAAACAAGCGTGAGTTGAACGTCCTGCATTATCTGCGGGTTGAGCGACCGAAACTGGAGTCGAACTCTTCGCTCTATTCGTCTTTGTCGTAGAGCCCGAAAAACCCTAGCGCGCTGGGCGCGGGCACCTCGGGCAAGCCAAGCGGGGCTTAACGACGCCACACCGTCACTGGATTGTGGGAGGCCAGCTCGCTGGTTACCAGTAGGCGTGGAGCAGCACGTCTCTTGAATGGGAATAGAGAGCTTGCGGTCTGCAAGCGTCGCTACAGCCTTCACCGCATGATCAGCCTTAACTCGAAGCGTCCTTATATTCTTCGTGCCAGGCCATCTGGATGGCCTCGAGCTTCGACTCGTTCGATTTGGACTTATCGTCGGCGAATCCGGGCAGTTCGGTGACATAACGGTGCAGATCCGTGAACCGCACGGTCAACGGATCGACATCGGGGTATTTTTCCTGCAGCTGAATCCCTATCTCTTCCGAATCATTCCAGGTGAGCTCTTGCGGCATGGTTCCCCCCGTCCTGTTTTACGACTTCGACTCGGCCAGCGCGAGTGGCTTGCCCTCGGAAACATAATTGCGGTTCCAGCTGGGTATTTCGACCACATAGGTGCCGGGGCCGGTGATCACCGCCTGGCAGCCGAGCCTGGAGTCCAACTGCACGTCCGCCGCCGTCTCCATGCGATCGAGCTCGTCGTCCTCTGGCTCAGAGATCCCGTCACCACCTTTCTTGACCCAGATGTGGCAGGTCGTGCAGGCGCAGGAGCCGCCACAGGCGTGGTCGAGGAAGATATTAAAATTCTCCGCCACGTCGAGAAATGACATCGGCTTGCCATGGTGCTCGTAGGGCATGGTCCCGTATTCGAACTCTACGGTGCGACCCTCCGGAAGAAAGGTAACGCGAACCATGTTCGGCGCGGGTGGTTTGGTCAGGTCGATGGGAGCTTGGGAATTCTGTTCTGACATACGTGTGTCTCGTTCTCTTATCGGAAATCTGCGGGAGCAATCGGGTGCGGGGCGGCGGGCCCTTCACCTATCTTCGCATCCGCGGTAGTCATGGTCTCGCCGTGCAACGCAGAGGAAACGGTGGCATCCATCATCAGTTCGGCGAAATGACGCGTGGCCTGGTCAAGCGCTTCGGTACCTCGGCGCAGCGAGTCGAGGTCGCCGGCATCGCGCAGAATCTCCAACTCTGTGACCAGTTCGCTAATTGTTGCGCGTTCCTCTCCGGTCAACTGCTGCCACGCTGGAGGTTGGGGCGCCTTCTCGACAGCGGAAAGAATCGTGGATGCTTCGTTGCGAGCTTCGATGAGCTGACGCTCCTGGAAGTCGGCCTCCGCATTGTCGAATGACTCAAGGATCATCGACTCTACCTGCTCATCTGTGAGCCCATAAGTCGGTTTCACCGCGATCTCCGCCTGTTTACCGCTACGCGCTTCCACAGCGGATACGTGCAGCAACCCGTTGGCGTCGATGAGGAACTTTACCTCGATGCGAGGCAGCCCGGCGGTCATTGGTGGAATGCCCTTGAGGTCGAACCGAGCGAGTGAACGACAGTCCTTCGCCAGTTCCCGCTCGCCCTGCAAGACATGGATCGCGACGTTTGTCTGGCCATCCAAACCCGTGGTGAAGTGCTCCGTCGCCGACGCAGGGATCGTCGAATTGCGCTGGATGATCTTCGCGACGACGCCGCCCAGAGCCTCGATACCCAGCGATAGGGGCGTGACATCGAGTAGCAACATCTCCTCGGTGGCGGCGGAACCACCGGCGAGGATGTTCGCTTGTACTGCGGCACCCAACGCGACGACTTCATCGGGATTCAATTCAGTGTGCGGGCGCTTGCCGCGTGCCGGAAGTTCGAACAGTTCCGACAGCAGTTGCTGCACTCGTGGGATGCGCGTGGAACCGCCGACCAGCACGACCTCGCCGATATCAGCAGCGGTAAGGCCGGCATCCCGCAACGCCTGCCGGCATGGCTCAGCGGTGCGCTGCAGGATGGGCTCGATCAACTGTTCGAATTGGGCGCGCGTGATCTCGCGGCGATAGAGCTGACCGTTTGGCAAGGGGACCTCAATGCGCGCACTGTCGCTCGATGAGAGCGCGATCTTCGCATCGATCACAGCTTTTCGGAGCGCCTGGAGCAGTTCGGGGTGTTGCCGCGCGGAAATCTTTTCTTCCGACTCGATCTCATCGAGCGCTATGGCAAGCAGCAGGTTGTCCAGATCGTCGCCGCCAAGATGGGTATCCCCATTGGTGGAGATCACCTCGAAAATGCCTTCGTGCAGCTTCAGAATCGAGATGTCGAAGGTGCCGCCGCCCAGATCGTAGACAGCGACTATGCCATCTTTCTGGCGATCGAGCCCGTAGGCCAGAGCAGCAGCGGTCGGCTCATTCACTAGCCGCAGGACCTCGAGGCCAGCCATACGGCCGGCGTCCTTGGTAGCCTGACGCTGCGCGTCGTTGAAGTATGCGGGCACAGTGATAACAGCCTGCGTGACCGGCGCCCCGAAATATCGTTCCGCATTGCGTTTGAGCTGCCGCAATATATAGGCGGAGATCTCCGGCGGCGTGTACTGCTGCCGACCGACTTCGATGCGCAACACCTCGCCCGCCTGAACGTCGGGGGCCAGGCGGAACGGGAACAGCTTCAGTTCTTCCGTGACGTCGTCGACACCGCGTCCCATCAACCGCTTGACGGAGTAGACCGCGCGATCCGGATTCGTCAGCAGATGCGAGCCTGCTCGATTGCCGACAATGACACGCTCTTTGCCCGCCGCGGGCATCGCGACCACGGATGGGACAAGCCTCGATCCGTCTTCTCCGGGAATGACCTGCGGCTGATCGCCCTGCATAAATGCGACCAGCGAATTGGTGGTGCCCAGGTCAATGCCGACCACTCGCGTTGTCTCTGTCTCTGCCATTTCGTCCTAAATATTCACTTTCGTGATGCCGGCAACCTGCGGGGTCAGGACGCTGTCCACTTCACGCAATAGATTCCGCAGATAGCTGCGCCGATCGAGTAGAGCGACCATCGTGTCCTTCTGTTTGGTCTTACCGGCCGCGTCATTCGTGTCCAACGCGAGATCCCATGCAGCCCAGGCGTGGCGAAGGTCTTCATCGACGGATGCCAGCATGCCTTTGAACTGCGCCTGCGCTCGCACCAGGTCGCTGCGCAGCGCCGGGTCATCCTCACCCATCTTGAGGTTTGCGCGCATCTCCTCCAGTTGCATGTTCAGTTCGAAAACCTCTTCCAGCAGATCCGCCGGCACGCGATTCTGCTTTGCCTGCGGATCGCGGTTTTCACTGTTCTCATCTTCGATGCGAATGCCTTCCAGTTTCAGCAGGTAGGCAGTGCGTGCGACAGGTTCTTTCAGCGTGCGATAGGCGTCATTAAGCAATGAGCTTTGGCGCAGGCTCCAGGCCTGCTCCTCTGCGCTCTTCCGCGCAAAGAGATCCGGATGAAGCTTGCGACTCAGCTTGTAGAAGTCGCGCTCCAGCGCGTCCGTGTCGATGGTGAGCTTACGCGGCAGACTGAACATCTCGAAATACGTCTGATCCGCCTCAGGATCTGTCGAATTTTGGGCATGACTCTGCATATGCTGCACAACACGATTTGAGACGAAATCTAAGCCGTGAACGAGGAACCGCAGCCGCAGGACTTCTTCGAATTGGGATTGATGAAGTTGAAGCCCTGGCGCATCAGCGTCTCTTCGTAGTCCAGCACCATGCCGTTCAGATAGATGAAGGACTTGGGATCGATGAAGACGCGAACGTCACCTTCATAGGTAAAAATGCGATCGCGCTCACGGGGCTGCGTGTCGAAGCGGATGGTGTAGGAAAGGCCGGAGCAGCCGCCGCCAAGGATGCCCAGACGCAGCCCACCCTCGGACGGCGAAATGCCCTCTTTCGCCATCGCGGAGCGCACCCGGGCGACTGCCTTGGGGGTGAGTTCCACACCCTGCTTGCCGGCAGCGGTGGCTGCCGGCTGCACTACGTCTGTGGTCGCCCCTGCCATCGCTCTTACTTCGCCGCTACGGCAGCCGCAGTCGCGGCCGTCTCGCCTACGCCGTTCTTCTTCTTCCAATCGCCGATCGCCGCGCGGATCGCGTCCTCGGCCAGCACGGAGCAGTGGATCTTCACCGGCGGCAATGCCAGCTCCTTCACAATGTCCGTGTTCTTGATCTCCATCGCCTCGGAGACGGTCTTGCCCTTTACCCACTCCGTCGCAAGTGAGGAGGAGGCGATTGCGGAACCGCAGCCAAATGTCTTGAACTTGGCTTCCTCGATCACCTGCGTCTCCGGATTCACACGGATCTGCAGCCGCATCACGTCGCCACACTCCGGTGCTCCCACCAGCCCGGTGCCGACAGAGTCGCTGTTCTTATCCATCTGACCAACGTTCCGGGGATTGTTGTAGTGATCGATCACCTTGTCGCTATATGCCATCGTTCTTCCTCCTGATCCTGCCCAGCTAATGCGCTCAAAATCTGTTTCTTTCTAATGCGCCTGCCACTCAATCTTCGAGATGTCGATGCCTTCCTTCACCATCTCGTACAGCGGTGACAGCTCGCGAAGCTTCTTCACAATGTCGATGACCTTGTCCGCTACGTAGTCGACTTCGGCTTCGGTGTTGAAGCGGCCCAGGCCGAAGCGAATGGAGCTATGCGCTACATCGTCGCCCAGACCAAGCGCCTTCAATACATACGATGGCTCAAGCGTAGCGGAGGTGCAGGCCGAACCGCTCGATACCGCTACGTCGTTGATCCCCATCAGCAGGGACTCGCCTTCCACGTACACGAAGCTGATATTCAGGTTGTTCGGGAGCCGGTGCTCCATGGAGCCGTTCACGTGGATGTAGTCGAGCGCACCTTCGAGCTTTGCCTTCAGCTTGTCACGCAACTTGCTCAGCCGCTCGCCCTCGGCTGCCATCTCCTGACCGGAGATCTCGCAAGCCTTGCCGAGGCCCACGATGCCGGGCACGTTCAGCGTGCCGGACCGCATGCCGCGCTCATGGCCGCCGCCGTTGATCTGCTCTGATATCTGGACACGCGGGTTGCGCCGGCGAACGTACAGAGCGCCCACACCCTTGGGCCCATAAATCTTGTGTCCGCTCAGCGAGAGCACGTCGATATTCATGCTGTTCACGTCGACTGGAATCTTGCCAACAGCCTGAACACCGTCACTGTGGAAGAGCACACCTCGCTCGCGGCACATCTTGCCGATTTCCGCGACCGGCTGGACTACGCCGATCTCGTTGTTCGCGAACATGATGCTGACCAGGATCGTCTTCTCGTCGAAGGCGCGCTTCAGGTCCTCGAGATCGATCAGGCCGTCGGCCTTCACCGGCAGGTAAGTCACACGGTAGCCCGCCTTCTCCAACCGTTTGCAGGTATCGAGAATCGCCTTGTGCTCGGTCACCTGCGTGATGATGTGGTTGCCGCGCTCGCGGTACATCTCGGCGATGCCCTTCAGCGCCAGGTTGTTGCTCTCGGTCGCTCCGGAGGTAAAGATGATCTCCTTTGCGGTTGCGCCGATGAGCTTCGCCACCTGCTCGCGGGCCTTCTCCACCGCCCCCTCGGCCTCCCAGCCGAAGGAGTGATTGCGGCTGGCCGCATTGCCAAAAATACCGGTGAGGTAGGGCATCATCGCTTCCAGCACCCGCGGATCGATCGGGCTGGTGGCGTGATTATCCATGTAAATCGGCAACTTCACGCCCTTCGGGGCCTTGCCGCTATTGCCGTTCGCCGTCGCTGCGGGAACCGTCGTCACGTCGTCATCGAAAGTATTCATGCTCATCGGTCGATCTCTATTCCCGCCACCGCCGAGTGGCCCGTCGAATTCGTACTAGCCAAGTGTTACCAGCGGTCGCGCGTGACCGCCGTTCGTATGGATGCGCCGGTCGTAGGGGATCGCGTCCACCAGATCGGCGATGCGGATAGCCTTCAGCACATCCGAAATCGTCTCGTTCACCTTGCTCAACGGCTCTTTGATGGTGCAACTGTCCAACAAGTCGCAGGAGCGGCTGCTCCCCGTCGTGGGACCGCAGGACGTGATAAAAAGCGGCCCGTCGATGGCATAAATCACCTCGAAAGCCGTGATGGTCGCCGCATCCCGGGAAAGCGAATAACCGCCGTTTATTCCGGCATGCGACCGTAAAAGGCCGACCTTGGTCAGCCGCTGCAGGATCTTGGCAAGCAGCTGAGGGGGAATTCCGTACGCCTCCGAAATGTCCTTTGCGCTTTGCGAGGCCACTTCAGGGTGCTCCGCCAGATACTTCAGCGCCATCAGCCCGTAGTCGGCTTTTTTGGTAAGTCTGAGCATTTGCGGTCGCCTGCCGTTGAATCCCTACCTCAACGGTCGTAATTACGAGTATAGGTGTCCGATTCCGCGCAGACAAGGAGATGCCGCTATTGAACGCTAATTATTATCAAAAATCGGGTTCTTTGGAAGATGGAAGCCGCCGCGTTCGCCCCCGGGAATCCACCGAACCGTGACTGAACTCTTACAGTTGCCGCCGCCTCTTCGCGGTAAGCTCAGAACGAATGACCCCGCAAATCCAGATACAAGATGAGGTTACGACCTCCACGGCCACCCCTGGCCATGCGCCGTCCGCCCGCAGTCACATGCCCCAGCAGACTCGCGGGCCCCTCAAAGCAATCTTCGCCGTCGTGCTGGCGCTCTTCCATCTTCTTGCCCTGACTGCCCTCTTCTTTTTCTCCTGGAAGGCGTTCGCGGCGTTTGTGGTGCTTTGGATCTTCGGTCAGAACGTGGGCATAGCCATCGGCTACCACCGGCTGCTCACCCACCGTGGCTACGCGGTGCCGCGCTGGCTGGAGTACGCCATTGCTACGTGCGGAACCATGGCGCTGCAAGGCGGCCCAATCTACTGGGTGGGCGTGCACCGGCTCCATCACCAGCTCACGGACAAGCCCGGCGATCCTCACTCTCCACGCGATGGCAAATGGTGGTCGCACATGGACTGGATTCTGCATGGCACCCTGCACAACCAGGACCCGGCGCTCCAGCGGTATACGCCGGATCTCATGCAGCACGCCTACTACCGCTGGCTGGACCGATACCATTGGTTGCCGGTCACTCTGGTTGGTCTCATTCTGCTCGCTATCGGCGGCTGGCCTTGCGTGCTATGGGGCGTCTTTCTGCGGGCGGTGCTTGGCCTGCATGTGACGTGGCTGGTGAACTCCGCGACGCACATGTGGGGCTCACGACGCTACGAGACACATGATGACAGCAGAAATAATTGGTGGGTCGCGCTGCTGACTGGAGGCGAAGGCTGGCACAACAACCATCACGCACACCCCGTCTCCGCGCGCCACGGTCTCGCCTGGTATGAATTCGATCCGAACTACTATGCCATCTGGCTCCTCGAAAAGATCGGCCTGGCGCGCAAGGTCTACGTCAAAGAGGTTTAGACAGCGGCTCGTATGGTCGGCAGTCATTGCCGATGCGCCGCGTTGACACTGCTCGACGAATTAGAGTCCACTTTCAAGAGCAATTCGGGTCCAAGGAGAGATGATGGGAACATTGCAGGCAGAGTTGAAGGCGCAGCAAACCGCTCCAGGGTCAGCTTTGAACGGAGGCGGGAGCGTCCTCGATCAACTCTTCGCCGAAGCATTCCTGAAGGAGTTGGACCGGCGCGCGGAAGAACTTGCGCCACAGTACCTCGCCAACAAACCGTTCCCGCATATCTACTTTGACAACTTTCTTCCGCAGGCAGTCGCCGACCTGGCGCTTGAAACATTCCCTGATCCGGAGAAGATTGACTGGCTCCGCCATCGCGGCGTCGATCAGCACAAAAAACTGGCATTCGACAACGCGGAGTTTCTTCCCTCCCCTTTGCGCGACATCCTCTTTTTTCTGAATAGCCGCCCGATGCTGCTGTTTCTGGAGAAGCTGACTGGCATTCAGAACATCTTCGGCGACCCGTACTACAACGGCGGCGGACTACATCAGATCAAGCCCGGCGGCTCCCTTGAAGTCCATGCCGACTACAGCTATCACCCCAAGCTAAAAATCGACCGTCGCATCAATGTCCTGGTCTACCTGAATAAGGATTGGCAGGAAGAGTACGGCGGCCATTTCGAACTCTGGAATCGCGAATTGACGCATGCGGAAGCAAAGATCCTGCCCATCTTCAATCGCTGTGCGATCTTCTCCACCACCAGTCACTCGTACCATGGCCACCCGACGCCGCTGACGTGTCCCCCGGACCGGACGCGTAAGTCGATCGCGACCTACTACTTCAGCAATGGACGCCCAGCTGACGACGAGACCACACCGCATGCGGTGGCCTTTGTGCGCAGAGCCGGCCACAAGGAGCCGCTCAGCTCACGGTTGAAGATGACAGCACACAAGCTGGTACCCCCGCTCTTTGTCGAGGCGTACCGGAAGCTTCGCAAGTAGAAGCACGAAAGGCCGTCGGAATGGCGGCCTCGTGGTATCGACGATTGTTCGAAGCTTAGGCGCGTGCAGCCGGCTGAAAGCCATCACAACCGCTGACTGGCGTGACTTTGAGATGCAGAGCTGCGTTCTTCGGCAGGCCGCATCCCTCTACCAGAGTCTCCGGAGCCTGCTTGCTGGTGAGAATCTGGGTCAGCACCTGCCTGTCGGCCTGGTTGTTTTCGCCAAAGTGAGTGCAGATGCCGCACTGACCGTCGTGGACTGCAATCATGTCGGTTCCTCCGTGTCAGATGTGACGCGCACATCCTATGCTTCGGCTGCACGACCATTCCAGTCCTGATTGCTTATAAGTTTTTCGTCTTGAAGATGCGCTCCGGCACGGCCTTGATGATGGCCATGATGGGCCGCCAGAACCATGGCACATAGACAACGTCCTTGCGTTTGCGCACAGCTTTGAGGATGCCGCGGGCAACGTGCTCCGGGGTGGCAAAGAGGCGGTTCTTCGGGACATGCACCGTCATCGGAGTAGCGACGAAGCCAGGCTTGATGGTGAGCACCTGCACGCCGGCGCGATCACAGCGGTTGCGCAGGCCGGAGAGGAAGGCGTTCAGCGCCGCCTTCGAAGCGCCGTAGACGTAATTGCTCTTGCGGCCGCGGTCGCCGGCGACAGAGCTGATGACCGCCAGCGTACCGCGACCCTGCGACTCGCAGTAGTTGGCCAGCCAGGTCAGCAACGAAACGGCGGAGAGGAAGTTGGTGCCGAGGATCTGTTCGGCGACGAAGTAGTCCCTCTCGGCCGCAGCCTGATCACCCAGAACTCCGTGTGCGAGCAGAGCCAGATCAATGGCCCCCAATTGAGAGGTTGCGACCGACAACATCTGCGCATGAGCCTGAGTCTCGTCGAGATCGGTAACGATCATGTCCACGCGGAGGGCCCCGCGCACGAGCAAGTCCTGGGCTACGGCAGTCAATTTGTCCTTGGAGCGGGCGACCAGGAAGAAGTGGGCGGCTGGGGTGACAAGCTGGCGCGTCACGGCCATGGCGATTGCCGAGGTGGCACCAAGGACAAGAATGCGATTCGGAGGATAGACCGGGGAACTAACCAAGCGCCGTGACCCTCTGCCAGAAGGCGGAGGAGAAGGCCGGGTCGATGTACCGGGCGAACTCCTGCCACTGCGGATAGAACTGCTGGAAGTGGCGCGGGGCCATGCGGGCGTCTTTCGCCGGGTACATCTTGCCGCCGTACTCGGCAGTGATGTCGGCGAGCCTCTCTGTGAGGTCGAAGCTGCGCTCGCCGCGCACCGGAAAGTCCAGCGCGATCATCGGGCCAGGCGCAGGAAAACTCATCATGCCGGGCGACTTTACAGTGCCGAAGGTCTTGATCACGGCCAGGAACGAGCCCAGGCCGGAGGCGGCAATGGCCTTGAGCAGTTGGGTGAAGCCCTCCTGGTATTCGCCGGGCTCCCAGGGCATCACGTTCTGGAACTGCAACAGCCCCTGCTTGCCATACGCCCGGTTCCAGTGCAGGACGGAATCGAGCGGATAGAAGAAGGGCTCGTAGTCGATCAGTCCCGTCTTGCTCTTGGCGAACTGCTTCGCGTAGTAGGCGGTATTGAAGGCGCCGATGGTGCCCTTGTTCATCAGGAACGCAGGGAGATCGACGGGCATGGTGAGCCTGGGCTTGCCGGAGGGCTTCAGCTCTTCGGGCTGCTCGGAGTGATCTCCGCGCATGAAGATGCCGCGGGCAAAGTTCCTGCCTGTCGCGACACAATCGATCCACGCGACGGTGTATTCAAGGTGCTGCGATTCACGCGAGAGGGCGAAGAATTCGTTTAAGCCGGTGAACTTGATGGAATCCTGTTTGATTTTGCGCGACACGACAGGGCGAAGCTGAACTTCCGCCCAGGTGATGAGGCCGGTGAGGCCCATGCCACCGATGGTCGCTTCATAGAGCGACTGATTTTGCGTTGCGGTGCACTCGTATTTCTGTCCATTGGAGCGGACCAGCCCGAAGCGTGGCACGTGGCAGCCGAAGGTGCCTGCGACGTGATGATTCTTGCCGTGAATGTCATTGGCGATGGCGCCGCCGACGGTGACAAATTTTGTGCCCGGGGTGACGGGCAGGAACCAGCCCCGGGGGACGCCGAAGTCCAGTATCTCGGCCAGGGTGACCCCAGCCTCGCAGCACAGCAGGCCGTTGGCCGGATTGAAGGAGATGAAGCGGTCGAGGCCGCGAGCGGCGAGGAGCGTTCCGCCATCGAGCAGGCAGGAATCGCCGTACGAGCGCCCCATGCCGACCGGCAGCATGGGCGCCTGCGGAGGAGCAGGCAATGGAAAATCACTCGTCCAATAGAGCGGAACGACGTCGGCGTGGTGTCTGGGATAGCGCCCCCACGACTCGAATGCGGGGGAAGTGGTCTTGGCTGGCATGTGGGGTTCCTGGCACGACTAGCGTATCAGGGCCGTGAGCCGGAGGCAGTAGGCTTCGACCGGGAAGTGAAGTACATACCCCCTCCCGGTACCGTAGTAGAAAATGCGCTCCTAGCGAATATTGAAATCGCGAACGACCAGGCGCGTATCCACCATGACGTGCGGTGTGATGGCGTGGAATGCCCACATATGGACCCAGGCGTTTCCTGTCCGGAAGGTGAGGAAGGATTTCATGACGCCGGCGGGAAAGAACGTGAGCAGAACGAAGATGACCGAGACTGCGGCGTGCGACGCCGTGTCGTAGCGTGTCCATGACTCGAAGACATGCGTGAGCGGATAGCTGACGGCGCCTACCAGGAACGCCACTGGCGAAGAGAAGAGCCGGGCGTAGCGCGGGAGCAGAATCGCGTAGATAAAGATCATGATCGGGAGATCCGTGCCGCACAGATGCAGCAGGAAGGAGAGCGCTCCGCCGATAAGTTGCTGATGCGGCGTGAGCTGAAAGATGTTGGGACCGGTGAGTTCGAAGGCGCAACCGATGAGCAGGACGACCGCGACGATGAGCATGTCGTTCTTCCAGTTGGACGAGCACAGATTGAGCGCCTGTCGTGAGTAACCGCGGCGGCGAAAGACGAGATAGGGAATCAGCGCGAGGAAGACGCCGTTGTATGCGGCCCAGGTGTAGACCTCGGCCGGTGACTGGAGGTGCGTCGCGCCGAAAAGGCAACCGTTGAGATGCAGCGCGATCCCTTCGCCGAAATAGTGCTGTCCGATGATGCGTCCTGCGACCAGAACGACGGAGCCGTAAATCCACACGGCCCATGTCTCGCGTAAGGCGATAGATCGCTCTGGAGCGCGCTCGGCGAGATTGGGAAATGGGCGACGGCGAGCCAGAAGATGAACGATGCCGATGAGCAGGATGATCGAAAGGAGGCCGATGGAGTTGTTGAGCACATCACTTATGGGTGGTGTAGTGGCGAGTTCAGGACGATCAAGCGGCACGCCGTTCCGGCAGAGCAGGATGGCTGCCCCACTGAGCAGGCACCAGATCAGGAGGGCGATCCAGAGACTTGTCTGGCGGACAAGGTACTTGATGCGTGACGCAGCGGGATTGGCCAGTGGTCTTTCCATCCTCAGGGCATGAGAGCCTTCTCTTGAAGGCACAGCGGAACATCGAACGCCTCCGTGCAAAGGATTGCAAGCGCGCGATCTCGAATGTCTTGCTGCTTCACTTCACTTCCTCTTCAGCCAGCAGGTCGCCGAGGCGGTCGAGGCGCCGCTCCCAGAGCGACCGACGATTCGCTATCCAGCGCTCTGCTACGGAGAGCCCTGCAGGCTCCATGCGGCAAGTACGGACGCGGCCGACCTTCTTGGTGCGGACAAGACCGCTCTCTTCGAGCACCTGCAGGTGCTGGACGACTGCTGCAAGCGTCATATCGAGCGGCCCTGCGAGGCTTGAAACGGAGGCGGGGCCGTAGCTGAGCTTCTCCACAATGGCGCGGCGGGTGGGATCGCCGAGAGCGTTGAAGACGCGATGGACACGGGCGGCCTGATTAAGCATGATTCGTAACTCCAGCGCGCACGTCAGCGCTCCAACTTTTCCGTGAGCTGGTCGAGGAGTTTGCTCCATCCCTCTTCGCCATCGCGGGTCCATCGGCGCCTTCGAAGAATGCGCCCTGTTCGGTGAACAAGAGCTGCGTGCCGTTGTCCTTGGGCAGAAATTCGACCGTTGCCTGAGAGGATGAAAAGCATCTGTCGTCCATCGACATGGTGTAGGCGAAGACGATGTACTGTTGGGACACGATTTCCTGGTAGACAGTATTGTTGGTACAGGTGCCGGCCTGGATGCGGAAGCGCGTCACCTCGCGGCCGCCGACACGGAAGTCCAGCGTGTATTCCTCAATGAACGCTTTTTCACCTGAGGCGAACCACTTTCGCTTTTTCACCGGATCGGAGAAGGCGGCGAAGACGCGCTCGGGTGAGGCGGGATAGCTGCGTTCAATGACAAAGGTGTGATGACGCACAGGACGTAGGGATTGTTGCGGCATACTGCTTTACTCCTGCATTCTTTTCTGTTCCTGGCTGCACTCTTTCCAACACGACGGCTTCCGATAGCAGACGCAACGGATCAAGCGGGCTCGTAGGTCAATACAGTGTTGCCGTTGGCGAAGGGGCGGGAGCCGGTGAGTTTCAGGTTGAGAGTGTCTTGCCTTTGCCGAGGATGATGGGGCTGACGACAAGCTGATAGGAGTCGATGAGCCGTTCGGGCGCAAGCTGCGCGATGATGCTGCCGCTGCCGAGAATGCAGATGTCTCGCCAGACTCCTGCTTGAGACTCCGCACTGCAGTTGGCAGATCACCTTTCACCGGCGTGGTGTTGTTCCAGGCGGGCTTGTCGATGCTGTTTGAAACGACGATCTTGGGCATCTCGTTCATGCGCCGCGCGACTACTGGATTATTCTTTGCAGCCATGGGGGTGGGCCAGTAGCTGGTCATCAGGTCGTATGTGATGCGGCCGAACATGAGCACGACGCCGCCGGATGCGTTCTCAGCCGCCCAGGAACTCCATTCCGGATCCTGTTTGTGCGCCCAGCTTATATCGCCTCCGGGATCAGCGAAGTAGCCGTCGATTGAAATGGCGTTGAAGACTGAAAGCTTCCGCATGGTTGTTCCTCCCCAATTGCTTAAGTATTTACTTAACTATTCGCGGAGACGTGGGGATTGTCAAGCCAATACTTAAGTATCAAAGAGCTTAATTTCCAGGCATCGGGAGGGATGGCCGGCGTGCCTGGATGTTGAGAATGGGCACACGCATCGCGAGGACGCGATGCTTGTGTGGGTGGGGAGGGCTTTACACTGATTTCCAGAACTTGTGACGGCGGGCTTCCCACTCTTCAGTCGAAAAGAGACGGGGGCCGACCTCGATGAGGCGCGGCAGCATGTTGAAGATGGAGACCTGGCTCCACATCCTGCCTTCGCGGGTGCGGAAGCCTTTCTCGTTCAGGTCGCTCGCGATGTTGGAGAAGGGAAAGTCCTGCACCAGCAGGTCCATCATCTGGATCAGGATCTGGTTCTCGCGGAGATCGACTTCGAGGCGGGTGCAGTCATCGGAGATGCGGAGGCCGTAGGGGATGTCATCGTGGAAGGCGCCTTCGCTGGGCGCTTCGTTGGCGGGCAGCTCGCGCCGCCATTCGATGGAGACTAATTGCCATCCGGAAGCAGTGCGCTCCTGCAGGATGGATGGATTAAAGGGCCCGGAGATGACATCGCGTATCCGTTCGAACTGCGCCATCGGTGCCTCCGTTTTAGGGACGGGTTGTACGTCGCACATTGCTAGTAGCAATCGATGCGCCAGTTTCCGGATCACAAACAGGCGTTGCGAAACCGCGCATTTCCAGCCGGCTATCAGCGAGTTGCCGGGAAACGCGGCGGTAAGTTGTTCGATATTGCGAACCACTGTTCGCTTCCGGACACGGCTCGGTCTCAGTCTGAACCTGCGAGGGAATTGTGGCCGCTAGAGGGATGCGAGGGCGATGGCCACTGCGCCGGCGCCCATCAGCAGGCTCATGGGGTCGGTGAGGGCGAAGACGACCGGGTCCTCATCGAGCTCGCCGCGAGAGGCGAGCAGCCAGACGCGGCAGAGCCAGAGGATGAGCAGCGGTGGCATGAGCCACATGCGCAAGTGGTGGTGATAGAGGCTAAGGACGTCCGGCTGGCCGATGTAGACGGAGAGAACGACGACGGAGGCGAAGGCGCTGGAGGTGCCGAAGGAGCGGATCTGCTCAATGTCGTTGAGCAGGTAGCCGCGTCCGTTGGAGAGTTGCGTTCCGGCGCTGCGGACATTCTGCAGCTCGCTGAACCGCTTCACCATGGCGAGCGAAAGGAAGATAAAGATGGCGAAGGCGGCGAGCCAGGGGGAGATGTAGGTGTGGGTCGCGGCGGCGCCAGCCAGCATACGCAGGGTGTAGAGCGCAGAGAGGATGACTACATCGAGAATGACGATGCGCTTGAGCACGAGTGAGTAGGCGAGAGTGGTGATGAGGTAAAGAACGAGCCAGCCGAGAAAGCCGCGCGGCAGAAGAAGCATCGCTCCGGCGAAGGAGATGGCGAGAAAGGCGGCCGCGATGGCCACGCCGGCCGCGGCGGAGAGGTTGCCGGAGGCGAAGGCGCGCTTGCGTTTGCGAGGGTGCTGGCGGTCGGCATCGAGATCAAGGAGGTCGTTGACGATGTAGGTGGCGGAGGCGCAAAGCGAGAAGCAGAAGAAGGCGAGGACGGCGGCAAGGACAACGGGAGCCTGTATGCGATGGGCAAGCAGCAGAGGCAGAAAGATGAGAGTGTTCTTGGCCCATTGGTGGACGCGGATGGCCTTGAGCAAGGTGCGGAAGCCGCTGGCGCGGTCAGTAAAGGTGTGCTGCGGCTTCAAGCCGTGGGTGCGCATGGCCAGGCGGAGGCCAAGGTTAGGGTTGGCGAGCATGGGAGCAGCGGCGGCAGCGAGCAGCGGGAGGTCGGGACGGGCGTTGCCAATGTAGTCGAAGTCGCCGGAGAAGCGGCTGCGAAAGCCGGCGAGCTTGTTCGAGCCGGTGAGGTTGGTAGCGCCGTCCGAAGAGAGCACGCCATCGAAGATGTTCAGGTGGCGGGCGATGCGCTCGGCGAGAGCCGAATCCGCGCCGGTGGCGAGATAGAGCTTGCGGCCATCGCCACGCTGCGCCATCAGATATTCGAGCAGGGGGCGGTTGTAGGGCAGATGCTCGACGTTGAGGGTGACGCGCGCGGTGACCTCGCGCTTGAGATTGGCTTTTCCGCGCAGAGCCCAGAGCGGGGTTTTGAGGGCTTCGAGGGGTCGGGTGCGGACGAGCAGCAGCAATGAATCGACCAGTGTGTCCGATTTGACGAGTGTCCCGTCAAGGTCGACGCAGAGGGGACGCTCAATTGCGGGAGGTGCTGTTGTCGCCATGCGGCTCCTGAGATGTCTGCTGAACTGCCCCGCGCTGTGGGCAGGATATCAAAGGTGAAATTCGGGGAACCGAATGGCAGATGCTCCGTATAGACAGACAGAGTCATGAAGATCCTGGTCGCAGGAGCCTCCGGTGCGATGGGGCGGGCGTTGGTTCCGCTGCTGGTGCGCGCCGGACACGATGTGGTGGGGATGGTGCAGCGTCCGCGCAGCGCGGAGGTGGTGCACGCGCTCGGAGCAGAGCCGCGGGCAGCGGATGCACTGGACGCGACGGCAGTCCTGAATTGCTTTCGCGAGGCGCGGCCGCAGATGGTGATTCACCAGCTCACCGCGATCCCGGCGGCGCTGGACATGCGTCAGTTCGATCGCGACTTTGCCCTGACCAACCTGCTGCGGACCGAGGGTACACGCCACCTGCTGGCCGCGGCCGTGGACGTGGGGGCGACCCACTTCATCGCACAGAGCTTTGCCGGGTGGACGTATGGGCGGTCGGGCAATGGGTCCTCGAAGAACAAGACAAAGGCAACCAGGCTCAAGACGGAAGAAGATGCGCTGGATCCCAACCCGCCGGCGCGGCTACGGACAACGCTCGACGCGCTGAAGGCGCTGGAGCGGGCGGTGCTAGGGGAGTCGCGGGTAACTGGTGCTGTGTTGCGATACGGCGCGTTCTATGGGCCGCATACTTCGATCGCAAAGGATGGGTCAGTCGTCCAGGCGGTGCGGCGAAGGAAGCTGCCGCTGGTGGGCGACGGTGCGGGCGTGTGGTCGTTCGTGCACATCGAGGACGCGGCAAGCGCGACGGCCGCGGCAGTGGAGGCAGGGCGCGGCGGGGTTTACAACGTCGTGGATGATGAGCCGGCGCCGGTCTCGGATTGGCTCTCGTTCCTGGCACACTGCGCGCACGCGCAACCGCCGCGTCAGGTGCCTGCGTGGATGGCGCGGCTGCTGATCGGTGAGCATGTGGTCGCGGTGATGAACGAGATACGTGGGGTTTCGAATGCGAAGATCAAGCGCGAGCTGGGTTGGACGCCGCGCTGGCCGAGCTGGCGAGAGGGGTTCCGGGAGGTCTTGAAGAGTGCATCTTTGCCCACACGGGAGCTCTCCGGCACGCCGTCGTAGAGGTGGAGTTGGCGCTGCCTCTGCGGAGGCTATCTCTGTCGTTAGCCGGTGTACTCCTCTTCCCTGGTCTGCGCGATGGCAACGGCGTGGCTGCTTACCTGGGCTACGACGTGGCCAAGGGCGACAGCGCCGAGGCAGAGCAGGACCGAGAGTCCCATATTCAGCAGAGCCTTGCCCCATGCGCCGGTGCGCAGCAGGTCATAGGTCTGCATGCTGAAGGCGGAAAAAGTGGTGAAGCCGCCGCAGAGTCCGATCATGACGAAGATACGGACCGATTCCGGTACCTGGTAGCGGCTGCCGGCAACAGTGAGGGTGCCGAAGAAGCCGATGACGAAGGAGCCGATAACGTTGATGAGAACGGTAGACCAGGGGAAGCTGGCGCTGTGTTGCGGGAGCATTTCGCGACTGAGCGCATAACGAAGAACGCCCCCAATGGCACTGCCGAGCGCTACCCATAGGTAAAGACTCATCTCCTGCCTCACGCTGGTTACCGCAGCGGACCGCATTCGGAGGCCGCGGTTGGGATGGCAGGAGTTATCAGCCGGGTGGCGGGCTTGAGGGATGCATCCTCAGGGGAAACTCCATTCCCCTACTGCAATCTAGTTTAAAACAATTCCGCGAAATGCGGCTGTGGTCCGTGCGAGTCATCGCGACTGCGCGCCGGTTGGAAGGCCTATCTTCAGCTCCCGCTCGATGATGTTCGATGCCTGCTCCAGCCCGTCGATCTGCTGCATCGCGATCTGGAGGCGGCGTGCAGCGGCGCGATACGTCTCTTCATTGAGGACAGCGATGATAGCTGAGCGCAGGCGCTCGACCGGCGCGCACGCGTGCTTCGATATCACGAATGCGCAGACAAGCTGATAAATGAAACGGTCTACTTCGACTTCGCACCCTGCGCCAGCAACTGAAGCAATAACCTCCATCAGGTGAGCGGGAACCGTCTGCGCGCGCGCCACAACCTCCGAATCAAGCCAAGAAGCGGTTCACGCAACCGAATCAGGACAAGATGTGCAGAGAATAAGCATCCAACGGGCGTGACCGCGACTCCTTAAGGTGTTTCTGCGTCTCCATCTATTGGCGGTCTGCTGGAGGTGCTTGCAGTCGCCAATTGACCTGCGATGTCTGAGCAGCAGGAACGATGTGTTAAACGAGGTGTTTGAATGAAACGTAACTTTTTTTTGAATCTTTATGCCGCCGGGATGTCCGTTTTGCTGCTCGGCGGATTGCTTCTGCCTGCCTTCTCTCCTTTGCTGGCGCAGGATACGGGCGTGGGCTCAACGATTGTGACGGTGGAACCGAAGCACGGCGATGAGCCGGTTCAGCCGGTGCCGGCATCTGCCGTGAAGGTAAAGCTAAACGGGAAGAACGCAGAAGTGGCGACCTGGAACGCTTACACCGCAAATGCCGCGCAGCCAAATCTGCAACTGGTGCTGCTGATCGACGATGGCGCACGGTCCGGCCTGGGGCTGCAGTTGCAGGATCTAGCGAAATTCATCACCCAGCAGCCACCCACGACTGAGGTTGCAGTGGCCTACATGCGGAACGGCACGGCGCAACTGACTGGGCCTTTCACGACGGACCATGCGAAGGCGGCGCAGACATTGCGGCTGCCGCTCTCTGCAGCGGGAACCAATGGAAGCCCCTACTTTTCGCTGGGCGATCTGCTGAAGAAGTGGCCCGCGTCCAATCCGGAGGAGCGCCGCGAAGTGGTGATGATCACGGACGGAATCGACCGTTATAACGGGCTGCGCTACGATCCTTCGAATCCGTACATCACGGCGATCATCCGCGATGCGATCCGCAGTCGGCTGGTGGTGTATGCGATCTACTGGCACAATGCGGGCTTCGCTGATCGCACCGCTGCCGGCATCAACAGCGGGCAGAATTACCTGACGCAGCTGTGTGCTGCGGTTGGCGGAGATTTCTTTTACCAGGGCTTCGGCAATCCCGTGGACTTCACACCGTACCTGGATCAGATCAACCGGAAGCTGGGCAACCAGTATGAGCTGCGTGTACAGCCTCCGGAGGGGGCGAAGAACATCGTGAACCTGAAGGTGCAGGTTTCGGCGCCCAACACGAAGACCGAGGCGGCACAGCAGATCTATCTGGGCGGCGGACAGTAACGGGCCCTAGGTGGCTTGGAGTGGAGGGAAAGCAGGTCCCTCCACTGCGCCGATACCGTTTCGAGTGACAGCTCCCGCCTGATGACCGGCTTGCTGGCCGCGAAATTATTTCGCGCATTTCTGCCGTTGCCGCCGATCTGCACTATTTCCGGTGCAAATGAAGCACTCGTGTAACGCGCCATCTTTACAATAGAGGGACGGTTTGCGGATTCGCCGGAGCCTTTGATTTGACAGGAGAAGAATGCCTTTGAAGCACAGCCTGGGAGCCTGGTTGATGCCGGGAGTGTTCCTCGCAGCGTCGGTCGGCCTGCAGGCGCAGAATCCCGCGCCCTTCGATCTGAATGGGCCGCGCATCGACATGCGCGTGACCCGTGGCGGCAAGACCTTGCCAATCGCCGCGGTGCCCAACCTGCAGCCGGGCGATAAAGTGTGGGTGCATCCGGAGCTGCCGCCCTCGCAGTCTGCGCACTACCTGCTGGTGGTGGCGTTTCTGCGCGGCGCCACCAATCCTCCGCCCGAAGACTGGTTCCTGAAGGAAGAGACCTGGCAGAAGAAGGTTTCGAGCGAAGGCATCCACTTTACGGTGCCGGCGGATGCCCAGCAGACACTGCTTTTCCTGGCGCCGGAGACCGGTGGTGACTTCAAGACGCTGCGCAATGCGGTGCGGGGGCGCCCCGGTTCCTTTGTGCGCGCGTCGCAGGACCTGAACCAAGCCAGCCTGGACCGTTCACGTGTGCAGACGTACCTCAACAGCGTGCGCGAGACCTCGCAGACCGACCCAAAGTCGCTGGAGGCTACCTCAAAGCTGCTGGCGCGCAGCCTGACCTTGAAGGTGAAACAGGACTGCTTCGAGCTGCCGCCTGCTGAACAGGAACAGTGCCTGACGCAGAACAGCGAATCGCTGGTGATGACCGATGGGCATGAATCGATGGTATCGGCGCTGACCAATGGACCGGGCAGCGACCTTGCGACACAGCTTTCCTATTCGCCAACCGCGGGCGCGGGCTACTACAGCGCCTATGTGGGTGCGGTGATCGATATGGCGAAGCTGCTGGAGGGACTCCGTACCGCGGAATACCAGTACATACCGGCACTGACTTTTCCCAAGGAAGATGCGCTGGATCTGAAGCTGAACAACCCGCCATCGTTTCACAATCCGAAGTCGGTGATTGTGGTGGCGCTGCCCGCTGTGGAGACGGCGCAACTGCCGCCGCTGCACGCGATCGATCCTAAGGAAGTGAGCTGCCTGCAGGGACCAGGCGTGGTACTGCCGGTAGAAGGCGCGCCTCTGGTGTATTCGACCGGGCTGGCGCACAGCCTGGCGCTGCGCGTGGAGGGCAAGTCGGGACGATCGATCGACCTGCCAGTGCGCGCGGTGGCGGCGAAAGGCGGTCTGGTGGTAGACGCCTCAGCGGTGCCCGATGCCAAGCTTGACCCGCATGTCGTGGGCAAGATCGTGGGCATGTGGGGCTTTGATCGCCTAGATGGGCCGTCGTTCAACCTGAACGTGCCGCATCCGACGACATGGCGACTGGACAAGGCGGACGCGAACTCGCTCGTGGTTGGCCGCGATGACGACGTGCGGCTGCATGGCAATGGCGCGGCGTGCGTGGCAGAGATTCAGCTGCGCGATTCGACCGGCAAGGAGACCAAGGCCGACTTCAAGATGGTGAAGCCGGATGAGTTGGAAGTGAAGGTGCCGATGGCAAGCGCGGCGACTGGAGATGCCGGTCTGCTGGTGCGCCAGCGGGGCTTGGAGTCGCCGGACCAGGTGGCGATCCAGGCATACGCACAGGCGGGGCATCTGGATGCGCTGCACTTCCATGCCGGGGACAGCACCGCATCGCTGGTGGGCACACGACTGGATGAAGTAGCGTCCGTGCAGCTGAATGACGCGCACTTCACACCGGGAGAGCTGACGCACTCCGGCGACAAGGACACGCTGATGCTGAAGGCGGCGGATCCGAAGGCCGCGGCCGGACTGCCCGCGAACCTGCGCGCCACGGCGCATGTGCTGCTGAAAGACGGCCGCAGCATGGAGCTCGAGAACACGGTGAGTGGACACCGGCCGCAGGTGATGCTGGCGAGCAAGAGCGTGGAGGCCCCGCCGGATGCGAGCAACCTAGTGCACCTGGTGGATCCGAATGAGCTGCCGGTGGGCGGCAAGGTGACGTTTGTGCTGAAGACGGTGGCGTTCCCTGGCTTCTCGCGCAATGCCAAGGTGGAAGTGCAGTCCGAAGACCAGACACTGCATACGACACTCGAAGTAAGCGACGGGAGCCTGGTGCTGCAGGACTCGAGCACAATGCTGGGCAGCTTCGATCCGCTGAAGAGCTTTGGACCGTCGGCATTCGGCAAGCTGCAACTGCGTGCCGTGGACGCAAGCGGCTCGCCGGGCGACTGGATTCCGCTAGGTACGCTGGTGCGGGTGCCGCTAATCGCATCTGTAAAGTGCGCAAGGGCAACACGCGCGGCAGCGGCAGCAACCGCGGCAGCCGCTACACGTGCTGCCAACGCCGGCGATGCACCAGCAACAACAGAGGCTAGCGGGCCCCCGCCACCGGTCAATGATGCAAGCACGCCGCCGGCAAACGATCCGAATGCGCAGTGCACGCTGAATGGCACATCGCTGTTTCTGATCGATTCGATCTCGTCCGATCCGCAGTTCACGCACAGCGTCTCCGTGCCGGACGGGTATACAAATCCGACGCTGGCGGTGCCGCGCCCCAGCACCGGCGAGCTGTATTTGCATCTGCGAGATGATCCGGCGATTGCCAACACCATCACGGTGCCGCCGAACGCCGCGACGTTAAGCAGGATCAATTCGGGCGGCGTGATGGCGACCGCGGCAACAGCGCGCCCACGCACGGACGGCGACGACCGCTAGAAGACGCGCATCGCAACAGGCCGGTTTTAGAGGAACCGCAGCCGGTTTTCTCTCGCGGCGATTTGTGGCATCTTGAGAGACCGATGACTCTCCCACGATTTGCGCGCGCTGTATTCTTCCCTACCCTCCTACTGATCACACTCACCGCTTCCGCCGAGCTGCGATTGCCGAAGGTGTGGAGCGACCATGCCGTGGTGCAGCGCGACCGGCCGATCCACGTGTGGGGCTGGGCCGATGTGGGCGATCGCGTGACAGCAACGCTCCGCAACGGCAGCGGCACGGAGGAAACTGCGGCTGCGACTGCAGATTCGCTTGGACACTGGAGTTTGTATCTTGCGCAAAGACCGGCCGGCGACGGAGCGTACACGCTTACGCTGACCGAAGGGCAGATGGGCGGGAGCACGACCCTGGTGCGCGATCTGTTGATGGGCGATGTGTGGGTGGCGAGCGGGCAGTCGAACATGGAGATGCCCCTGCTCGGCTTTCCCGGCTCGGCAGTGTTGAAGAACGGCGCGGAGGAGATTCAGGCGGCGAACCATCCGGAGATTCGCCTGCTGCATGAGCCGAAACGCTTCTCCGATTTTCCGCTGCAGGACCAGGACGCAACATGGCGGATCTGCACTCCGGAGACGGCGGCGAGCTTTAGCTCGGTGGCGTACTTCTTCGCGCGCGAGATCCAACATGACCAGAAGGTGCCCGTCGGCGTGGTGGAGGCGGATTGGGGTGGCACGCCGGCGGAGGCGTGGACCAGCCTGGTCACGCTGGGCAGCGATGCGGCGCTGATGCCCGTCTTTGCTGCGCGGGCGGCGGAGATGGACAAACAGGCCGACGTGGAGACGATCAAGGCGAGATACGCACGCGAAGATGCAGCGGCGAAAGCCGCGGGGCGAAAGCCGGAGGAGCACCCGTGGCAACCGCCGGTGGAACCGTGGGCGGCGGCCTCGCTCTACAACGGAATGATCGCGCCTGTGACGCCGCTCGCGATCCGCGGCGTGATCTGGTACCAGGGCGAGGCGAACACAGGCATCGAGCGCGCACCGCTCTATCACCGGCTGTTCTCTGCGATGATCGGTGACTGGCGGCGGCAGTTTGCGCAGGGCGACTTCCCCTTCCTCTTCGTACAGATTTCGAGCTACAACTCCTCGCCGGAGGAACATTGGGGCGTGGTGCGCGATGCGCAGCGGCGCACACTCTCCGTGGCGAACACCGCTATGGCGGTGACGCTAGATGTAGGAGACCGCGACAACGTGCATCCGGCGGACAAGCAGACGGTAGGACACCGGCTGGCTTTGGCAGCGCGGGATGTGTCGTATGGCGAAAACGTGCACCACAGCGGACCGCTCTTCCGGCAGGCGACCACCGAAGGCGCAGGTATGCGCGTGTACTTCACTGGAGCGAATGGCAAGCTCGCGGCACGAGGTGCAGCGCTTGAAGGATTTGAGCTCGCAGGCGCAGACCACCATTTTGTGGCGGCGACAGCGAAGATCGACGCCGATGGCGCGACCGTGACAGTGACGAGCCCGCAGGTGACAGCGCCTATATATGTACGCTATGCGTGGCCCAATGCACCGGATGCCACATTGATGGACGGCACCGGACTGCCGGCTTCGACGTTCAGCTCTGAGGGAGTGCCGGCGCCCTGAGGCTTCCTCGTTTGTCAGAATGGATTAGGCTGTCTGCGCCGATGAGGATCGTGACCAGAAACATCCGCCGTGGACGGAGCCGCGTGTTTGCGGTACCGGCGTTCTATTACTTCATTGAGATTTAATCTAACGCCGGGTACCTTGAAAGCTTGATGAGATGGAACTTCGAGCCTCACCATGCGCGACCCGGAGTTTGCGTGGGAGGCGTCATTCTCTGCTTGTTTTCGCTGTGTTGTCTGGCGCAGACGGCCCCGCCGCAAGGCACCGTGAACGCTCCATCCGGCGCGCCGCTAGTCATAACGCTTGACGAGGCGATCCGCCGCGCACAAGCAAACGAACCGAATTTCGCGGCGGCGCAGGCAGAGGCGAAGGCCACCGCGCTCGATCGCTCGATCGCTCGCGCGGCGCTCTTGCCCAACGCGGTATATCACAACCAATTTCTCTATACCCAGGGAAACGGCCAGGGCGCGACGATCGCGGCCGATGGCACCCGGACGCCAGCGCCGCCTATCTTCATTGCAAACAATGCAGTCCACGAGTACACCAGCCAGGCCGCGGTGACGGAGACGATTGGTCTGAAAGGTGTCGCCGATGTACGCCTGGCGAATGCTACCGCGGCGCGGGCGGCGGCGGAGTACGAAATCGCGCGGCGAGGGCTGGTGGCCACTGTGGTTGGCTTCTATTACAGCCTGACGGCTAGTGAGCGCAAGGTGGCGGTGGCCGAGCGCGCGGAGAATGAGGCCGCAGGCTTCACCGATCTGACGAACAAGCGAGAGAACGCGCGCGAAGTAGCACACGCGGATGTGGTGAAGGCGCAGTTGCAGCAGCAGCAACGCGAGCGCGACCTGGCCGATGCAAGACTGGCGGCGGACAAGGCGCGGCTGGAGCTGGGCGTGCTGCTGTTTCCCGATCCGCGAACGAGTTATGCGACGGAGAGTACGCCGCTTCCAGCGATGCCCTCGCGCGCGGATGTAGAGGCGCGGGCGTCAGAGCACAATCCAGACTTGCGGAGCGCGCTGGCGGCGGTGCGGATGAGCGATGCAGAGGTGTTGGGTGCGCGCGCGGCGTATCTGCCGGACCTGGCGCTGAACTTCAATTACGGCATCGACGCAGCGCAGTTCGCGGCGAAGGGTCCGAACGGCGTGAACAACCTGGGCTACGCGGCGAGCGCGACAGTGGACATTCCGGTATGGGACTGGCTGGCGACGCCGCACCGTGTGAAGCAGACGGAGATTCGGCGAGATGCCGCGCGGGTGGCGTTGACGGCCACACAGCGGCACCTGATCGCGGCGCTGGATGAGACGTACGCGGAGGCCGCGGAGGCGCAGCGGCAGGCAGCGTCGCTGGTGCTGAGCGCGCAGACGGCGCAAGAGAGTTTACGGCTGACCAAGCTGCGCTATACCGCCGGGGAGGCGACAGCGCTCGAAGTAGTGGACGCGCAGACGGCGCTGACATTGGCAGAGAACGCGCGGGAAGATGGAGTAGTGCGTTATGAAACAGGCCTCGCGAATCTGCAGACGCTGACGGGGACGATGTGATCATAAGAGCGCAGAATAGAAGATCAGCCGCGGCGCTTGCTGTGGTGGCGGTGTTTGCAGCGGGCGTGTCACTGGCCGGTTGCAGCAAGGGCGAAGCTACGCCGACGCCGGTGGTGGCGGTGCAGGCGGAGCATCCGGAGATGGGTGCGATTGCGGAGCACATTCCGGCGGATGCGGTGCTCGCACCGCTGGCACAGGCTGCTATTTCGCCGAAGATCAGCGCGCCGATCCGCCGTTTTTACGTGCAGCGCGGTTCC
>DASZGZ010000268.1:0-7662 GCA_035938355.1 Acidobacteriaceae bacterium | reverse complement strand
CTTGCCGCCATGCGGTCGCGCAAAGAACAACTGATGCAGCGTATCGCGCACCAGCTCGCCGCGCAGCTTTGGTTCCTTATGTCTGGTGAACTCTTCATTCAGAAAGCGCAGCCAGCGGCGATAGACCTCTTCCGCCTCCGGTGTCGGCTTCAAATCGCGGTATTTGTACTCAGGCATCGCTCGGCAATCCTATTCGGACGGGATGGTTCTTGAAAGGCTTCTTCTGAGAGGCTTTATCGTTGGATGCGACCGGACTTCTCCGGTCGCGTTATCTCACGCGAAGGATCGTAGTCTCTCAAGCAGCCCCGCGGCCGCGCCACTCTGAAGTGCGCCCATGGCCCTTGCCACCCCGTTCTCCAGATCTGGGGCCACTCCGGCCACCACCAGGCAGGCCGCTGCATTCAGCGCTACCACCTCGCGTCGCGCGGGAGCCCGCGAGCTCTGGTCAGTCCCGCAGAGAATCGCCTCCAGTATCTCCGCGTTCCCAGGAGCCGACTCCGCACCCAGGAGTGCCTTGCCGCCCACGCGCTCCAGACCAACCTGCTCCGGCGTCACCTCGTACATCCGCGTCGTCTCGCCACGAACCTCTGCCACCGTCGTCGGCCCGGTCAGTGTCAGCTCGTCCAGCCCATCTGCGCCATGCACCACCATGCCATGCCGCACGCCCAGCCGCGCCATGGTCTTTGCCACCAGCTCGACCTTTTCCCGGGCGAAGACGCCCATCAGCTGCGCCTGCGCGCCAGCCGGATTGCTCAGCGGCCCTGCCAGATGAAAGGTGTTGCGGAAGCCGAGAGCTCGCCGCACCGGCTGCACCCGTCGCATCGTCGGATGAGAGCTCGGCGCGAACAGGAAGACGAAGCCATGCGCCCGCAGACAAGCGACAGCCTGGTCCGGAGAGAGATCGACTGGCACACCCAGCGCCTCCAGCACATCCGCCGATCCGCACCGCGAAGTTAGCGCGCGATTGCCGTGCTTCGCTACCTTCGCGCCCGCAGCAGCAGCCACCAGCGCTGCCGCCGTCGAAATGTTGAACGTGCCCGATCCGTCGCCGCCCGTACCGCACGTATCCACCAGCTCTGCGCGTTCTGCCTCCGTCACCGGCAGTGGCATCAGCCGCTCGCGCAGAGCCATCACCACGCCGCTGACTTCATCCACGGTCTCCCCGCGCTGTGCCAGGGCGGTCAGCAGCGCGGCAATCTCCACGTCCGACACGTCGCCGTCCAGCATGGCGCCCACAGAAGCACGCGCCTCCTCGGCACGCAGCATGTGGCCGCGTTCCACCATCTCTTTCAATAGAGGCCGCAGGTCTTGCATCTTGTGTCTCATGCTAATTGTTTTGCGCCCGGGTGCCGGGCTGGCCGCATGGCCCCATGCGCCGCCCCTTGCTACTATGAGAAGTTGCGTCTTACATACCTATGAAAATCCACGAATACCAGGCAAAGGACATCCTTGCGAAGCACGGCGTTGCCGTGCCGCGCGGCGAGGTGGCGAACACCCTCGATGAAGCACTCGAAGTCGCGCGCCGCCTCTTCATCAACGGCGCCAAAGGCGTGGTCGTCAAGGCGCAGATCCACGCCGGCGGTCGCGGCAAAGGTGGCGGCGTCAAGGTAGCGAAAAACTTCGCCGAGGCCGAGGAGTACGCGAAGAAGATCCTCGGCATGCGGCTCGTCACGCACCAGACCGGCCCGCAGGGACAGAAGGTGCAGCGCCTGCTCATCGAAGAGACTGCGGCCATCGATCGCGAGCTCTATCTAGGCATCGTGCTCGATCGCGCCAAAGCGCAGCTTGTCTTCATGGCCTCGCAGGCCGGCGGGATGGAGATCGAAGAGGTCGCCGCAAAAGATCCCGACGCGATCTACAAGGAATACATCGATCCCGCTGTTGGCTTTCAGCCCTATCAGGCGCGCAATCTCGCATTCAAGCTCGGCCTCAAGCCAACGCAGATCAACGAAGCCGTGAAGTTCATGACCGGCCTCTACAAGGTCTACCTGGAAACCGACGCTTCGCTGCTCGAGATCAATCCCTTCATCACCACTAAGGATGACAAGCTCTTCGCCCTCGACTGCAAGATCAACTTCGATGACAACGCCATGTTCCGCCACAAGGAACTCAAAGAGCTGCGCGACGTCGCCGAAGAAGATCCCCTCGAGGTCGAGGCATCCAAGTATTCGCTCAACTACATCAAGCTCGATGGCAACATCGCCTGCATGGTGAACGGCGCCGGCCTCGCCATGGCCACCATGGACATCATCCAGTACGCCGGCGGCTCGCCCGCGAACTTCCTCGATGTTGGTGGCGGCGCCAACCAGCAGCAGATTGAAAACGCCTTCCAGATTTTGCTCTCGGATAAGAACGTGCAGGCCGTCTTCATCAACATCTTCGGCGGCATCCTGCGCGTCGACACATTGGCCCAAGGCGTCGTCGCGGCAGCAAAAAATCTGAACGTGAAGGTCCCCGTAGTCCTCCGCCTCGAAGGCACCAACGTAGAAGAAGGCCGCAAGATCCTGAAGGACTCCGGCCTCAAGTTCCTGGTTGGAGAAACGATGCAGGACGCAGCAAAACTAGCCGTCGAGGCGGCGAAGGGAGTGGCTCGCTAATGGCGGTTTTGGTCGATAAAAATACGCGCCTGATCGTTCAGGGAATCACCGGCAAGGAAGGTACCTTCCACGCCAAGGGATGCGCCGAATACGGAACCAAAGTCGTCGGCGGTGTAACGCCTGGCAAAGGTGGCACCACCCACGAAGGCTGGCCAGTCTTCGACACCGTCGAGAAAGCCGTGTTAGAAACGGGAGCCAACGCCACCGTCATCTTCGTTCCGCCACCATTCGCGGCGGATGCCATCCTCGAAGCCGAAGACGCCAGCCTGCCGCTCATCATCTGCATCACCGAGGGCATCCCGATCAACGACATGGTGAAGGTCTGGGAGAAGCTCAAATACTCGAAGTCGCGTCTCATCGGCCCCAACTGCCCCGGAGTCATCTCCCCCGGCAAAGCGAAGATCGGCATCATGCCCGGCCGCATTCATAAAGAAGGTTCGGTCGGTATCGTGTCGCGCTCCGGCACCCTCACCTACGAGGCCGTCTATCAGCTCACGCAGCGTGGCATCGGCCAGTCCACCGCCATCGGCATCGGCGGCGATCCCATTATCGGCACCACGCACGTCGATGCGCTGAAGCTGCTCAATGAAGACCCCGAGACCGAGTCCATCATCCTCATCGGCGAAATCGGCGGCACCGCGGAAGAGACTGCCGCAGCCTACGTGAAGGCGCACGTGAAGAAGCCCGTCGTAGGCTTCATCGCCGGCCAGACCGCGCCTCCCGGCCGTCGCATGGGCCATGCCGGCGCCATCATCTCCGGTGGGCAGGGCACCGCAGCCGACAAGATGAAGGCGCTCAAGGAAGCCGGCATTCACGTCGTGCAGTCGCCTGCCGAAATTGGCGAGACGCTCGCGAAGGTCATCGGCAAGGCATAGTGCACATCATAGTGCGGGCCGCTTCAGCAGCGGCTCGCACGCTACACTGAAGCAGTCCCAAATAGAAAAATTCCTCAGGAGACCGTAGTGTCGCAACGCACCTTCAGCATCATCAAGCCCGACGCCATGCGCAAAGGCTACGCCGGAGCCATCCTCGCCGAGTTCGACAAAGCCGGCTTCAAAATCGTCGGCGTCAAGAAACTCTTCCTCTCCAAGTCGCAGGCCGAAGGCTTCTATCACGTCCACGCGCAGCGGCCCTTCTTCGACTCGCTCACCACATTCATGTCCTCGGGCACCATCATCGCGCTCGTGCTTGAAAAGCAGAACGCCATCGCCGATCTGCGCAAGTTGATGGGCGCAACCAATCCCGCGAACGCGGAAGAGGGCACCATCCGCAAAAGGTTCGCCGGCTCGATCGAAGAGAACGCCATCCACGGCTCAGACGCCGAAGAGACCGCCGCCTTCGAAATCGGCTACTTCTTCGCTGGACTTGAGCTCGTCTAACACTCTTTGTTTCTTACAAAGAAAAAGATAAGGGCCGCCGAGGGCGGCCCTTATCTTTCGTCATTTATTGCCACGCGGTAAGCAATGTCGTATTTAGAGCGATGACAATTGTGTTGATTTTTAGGTTAAGGGGCAACCGCTGCAGTGTGCCCGGGAATCCCTGACCGCAGGAGTCCAAACGCATGGCCATCACTCGGGTTCTTCCTACGGCGCTGCTTGCCCTGGCGACCGTTGCCACTCTCTCAGCACAAACCACCTTTACGCCCCGCTATACAGCCTTGAACAACGGTAGCGGCGGCCAAGCCTCTACAGTTCTGGCGGATCTCAACGGCGACGGCACACCGGATCTGATCAAGGCCCCATACACCGCGATCGCGGCTGGGGACTTCAATGGCGACGGAAAAGATGACGTCTTCTTTTACGACTACGCTGGCGGTAGTCAACTCTTCTATGTCGGCTATGGAAACGGAAGCGGTGGCTTTACTTATAAGCCGGTCCCAAATCTTCCCGGTCTCGTCACCGGGGAACAGTCCTTGGTCCTCGCTCAGACTGCGGACATCAACAGCGATGGGCGGCCGGACGTGGTCGTCGCCTATTTTCTAGCCGGCTACGTCTACGTGCGTGCCTACATCAACACGGGAACGACCTTCACTCTCACCAGTGCTCTCTTCAGCTACAAAGCGCCGAACGGGTCAATCGGCGGAGCAACAGGAGACTTCACACCGCCGGTGCAGCTGCTGCTGGGTGACTATGATGCGGATGGACATGCGGACTTTGCGCTGCGCATCCTGGCCGGCAGTCAACAGGACAACCTCTGGATCCTCTATGGGGATGGCCAGGGCCACATAACGGCGAAGGCTGTCTACAGCAATCGCCAGAGCGAATTCGCCTTTGCTGCGGCGGATATGAACGACGATGGG
Source organism: Acidobacteriaceae bacterium (assembly GCA_035938355.1). GTDB lineage: Bacteria > Acidobacteriota > Terriglobia > Terriglobales > Acidobacteriaceae > KBS-83. The sequence goes on along the minus strand of DASZGZ010000268.1, from coordinate 2,766 downwards.
CGCACCGATCTGGTCGGCACAAATAGCGATGGCTCGATCCATACCTTCCAAAGTGCTGTCGGACGTGCTTTCACGGAGAGCGTTATTTCGGCATCGTTTCTTCAGAACACCGTTTACACCAGCTATCCGCCCGTGATCGCCGACTTTGACGGGAATGGCTACAAGGACATTGGATATATCGCTCGTGCCCTCAATTCAGGCACCAATCAGCTCGGGCTCCGCGCTGTCTATCAAACGCCCACGCATGCCTGGACGTTAGGCGGATTTACAGCAGTAGACACGTTCCAGAGCTATTTTGGGGACAATCCATTCTTCACTCTCGTCGCAGCGGACTACACGAAGGACGCCAAACCAGACGTCATTCTATTTGCAACGACTGATGCCAACACACATCCGGATAGCGCGGACTTCCTGATCAACACCGGCACCCATGCTGTCGGCTCCTGCGCGGCGCCCGCCATTGGAATTCACGTCTGCTCTCCAGGCGCCAGCTCGGCGAGCCCCGTGAAGTTTTCCTTCAGCGCGACGTCTTTCTATCCATTGCGCAAGATGGAGGTCTGGGTGGACGGCGTGAAGAAGAGCGAAACCTACCACGTCTTCGCCAATCAGGGCTTTTCAGACGTCAGCCTGGCGCTGTCTGCCGGCAAGCACACCGTCTCGTTCTTCTCGGGAACGTATGACGGCGGCGTGACCAAGAAGACCATCACTGTCACTGTCCCGTAGTGTGTGAAAAGGCGTACGACAAGAATGAACGGCGGCCACGTGGCCGCCGTTCGTTCTGACAGGCCCGCCGGCTCTAGCGGTACCGTGGCCCCTTGCCCATCTTGAAGCGGTAAAGAATTCCCACCGAAATCCCAAACTCATTCTGGCTGCGCGTCACGAACGGCGAAGGAATAGTCGAGGGTGTTCCGTAGCCGCCATAGCGCGTCATGATCCAGTCCGGCGAGATGCGCAGCGCCAGCCGCGGCGAGCGGTTCAGGTCCAGCGATCCGCCGATCGTCGTTGCCAGACCGAGCCCATCGTCGTACATGCCCACATCGCGCGGCTGCACAGCAACGCCGGTCAACGGCGCATTCCCCAGCGCGTGGCTGAAGACGCCGTCAGCGCCCCCCACCATGCCGTGCGCACTCAGCGCGGCATGCTCGCGGGCGATCAGCCGGTAGGTCGCGCCGCCCAGAAACATATGTTCGAAGACGAGCGGCCCGCCCACCCCGTACGGGTTCGGGTCCACGCCCTGCGTCCCGTAATAGCCGCGCAGGTTGGCCGTGGCGCCCAGCCGCCCGGTCAGCCACCAAATGCCCTGTACATCGAAACCCCCCAGGTTCGCGCCCGCCGCCAGCGAGGGCCCAGACTTGAAGTGAGAAAATCCCAGCCCGCCGTAGACCTCGTACTTGTTGTCGTAACGCACCGCGGTCAGCGTCTGGTTCTGGTTCACATTTGTGTCGATGGTCGGCGGCGGAGGAAGCTTTTGTGTATTGGAGCCGCTGGTCTGGCTGGTGTTCTGGGTCGTGCCCTGCGCAAATGCCGCGGCGGCCAGCATCGTGCCGCCTAGCAGGAGAACCATGCTCCTGCACATACGAAAAGACTTGGACAAAACGGACTGCCTCCCCAAATGACGTCGGCCCCAGATGACATCAGCGAGGATTCAAGCCAGCGCTCGTCGCGGTGCCCGTCCGTGCCCACCCCGCCCGACCAATCACTGCTGACGATTCCTGCTTCTGACACATGCCTGACTCATGCAGAATACATGCCTTCCTCGCTGCCTTGCGAGTCAGTCCGGGCGGCCACGCTGTGCCACGCTGTGAACAGTTACTCTGGAAGCATCCGAATGTTCGACAGCAAAGCCAGACTCGACGCGCTGAACTTCGCCTCCATTGATGAGATGATCCGCGCCTACGCCGACGAGGCGACGCTCGTCGCGCGTCAGCAGCATCGCGTGCTGCTCGACTACACGCCGGCATCGGTCGACGCGCTCGAACGCCTGCTTGACGGTCAGGCCGCCGTCGATCTCGACTTCCAGTCCCGGCTGTGGGGCAGCTACTTCGGGGAGGTGCTGCGCCGCCGCTGGAATGGCGTCTGGCTGCTCGCTTCCTATCCCGGCAGCCGCGAACAGGAGGGCGAGGCTGCTTCGGTTATCCCTACGCTCGACATCGCAGGCTCACGGCTGTGGCCCACGATGAAGGTCTATCGCCGCCTTACACTTGGCCAGATGGAGAATCTCAGCACCTTCTACCGCCTGGTGGAAAAACGCCTCGCCTCGGCCCCGCCCGGGCCGAACTGATCTGATGACAATCAGATTACCTTGCGGAAGATCCAACGGGGTCCTTACAGGCGTACCATAGACGGAGCAGGACGCCGTCGCCTGTGTGCGACAATGATGCGGCGGAGAAGACCCTGCGGAAGGACACTATGGGCGAGCTACTCACACCGACACATCTCATCCTGGTTCTGGTTGTTGCGCTGCTGGTCTTCGGACCGCGCAAGCTGCCGGAGCTCGGCAAAGGACTTGGCGAAGGCCTCAAGGGCTTCAAGGACGGCATTAAAGGGCTGGGCCAGTCCGAGCCCACCACCAAGCAGGACGCCACTGTGACGACGCCGAAGAACGATCCGATCCAGCCCAGCTAGCGCGGGCGCCCTCCCCGAAACATCAAGGACAGAATCAAGCGCCGGGCTCGTGCCTGGCGTTTTGCTGTCCAGCGGAAAGGCGCAGGCGCCTGTGAGCACTCTCGACAATCTGAAGAACGCCTGGGAAGGTCTCGCTGGACG
>DASZGZ010000267.1:0-12703 GCA_035938355.1 Acidobacteriaceae bacterium | reverse complement strand
AACACCACCTACTCCTTCGGCATCGATGACCAGGAGTTCGTCGTCGCCTTCGAGAGCAACTTCCCCGAAGACTTCCTCGACCTGGTGCAGCAGCTCCGCGAAACCGAGATCAGCGCCTACACGCTCAAGGACACGCCCATCTACACCTGCATCCGCATGACGCCCGAAGCAATGCTCGACCGCCTCGGCTGATCACCCATGCCTACCGCACAGAAGACCACAGCGAAGAAGCCGGCTTTCAGGCCCACTCCCGCGAAAGCGCCGACGAAGAAGGCCAGGAAGCCGCAGCTCAAGACCTCGGCTGCGCGCATCGCGAAGATCATCGCCGGCCTGCAGAAGGCCTATCCCGGCGCGACCTGCGCGCTGCTGCATCGCAATCCGTGGGAACTGCTGGTCGCGACCATCCTCTCCGCGCAGTGTACGGACGCACGCGTCAACATGGTCACGCCGGTGCTCTTCCACCGCTTCCCCACTCCGGCCGCGATGGCCAAAGCATCGCTACCCGAGATCGAAGAGATCATCCGCACCACCGGCTTCTATCACAACAAGGCCAAGTCCATCTCCGGAGCGGCGAAGGCCGTGGTCGAGCGCTTCGGAGGCGAAGTGCCGAGGACAATGGATGAGCTGCTCACCGTCCCCGGCGCCGCACGCAAGACGGCCAACGTCGTCCTGGGGACGGCCTACGGCATCGCCGTCGGCATCGTAGTCGACACCCACGTGCTGCGTCTCACGCGCCGCCTCGAGCTCACCCTCAACACCGAGCCGAAAAAAGTCGAGCAGGACTTAATGAAGATCATCCCCAAAGATCACTGGATCGACTTCAGCCACGAGCTCATCCTGCACGGCCGCGCCATCTGCATCGCCCGCAAACCCCGCTGCGTGGATTGCGTCATCGAGAAAGAGTGCGACTCCAGCGACAAAACCTGGTCCAGCCACTAGCGGCGCATAAAATAAACGACCATGCGGACGCACTCAACTTCCAACAGCGATAGTGAACGATCTGCAGGAAGCTACGACCCGCTGCAACGAGCCGCTACTGAAACACATTCGTTCAACAAAGTATGGTTGAAGAACGGTGAATCATTAACGCTTTTTCAAAGAATCGGATTCACCATTTTCTCGTTGGCCTTTTTTGGTATCGGGCTTGGTCTCGCAAAGTTCTCGCTGCTGCAGTTTCGCGACTCAGATCTGACATTCACTCTTATCTTCGGTGCCAGCAGCCTATTCTTTCTCCTATTTGGAGGACTCGGGTTGAGAAATATCCTTCAATTTGAGAACACCCACCCTAGAAATAAGCGCTCTGACTAATCAGCCGCTATAACACTCACACAAGCGTCAACTAGACCATCCAGCGAAGCCGTCGCTGCCTCTGCCGCAACGCTCAACCCCGCCTCGCGCAGCGCAGCCGACGTCACCCGTCCAATCGAGACGCAAGCGACGTCGCGCGGAAGCACGAGCCCTGCCTCACGCAGCACATCGAGCAGATGCGTAACCGTAGAGCCGCTGGTGAACACGACAGCATCGGGTAACGATGCCGCACCAAAGATCGCCTTCGCACGCTCTATTGCATCCGCGGGAACAACCGTGCGATACGCATCGACAATCGTGGCCGTCGCGCCAGCGGCCTTGAACATCTGTGGCACCACATCCCGCGCTACCGCAGCGCGCACCAGCAGCACGCGCTGCCCGCGCACACGATTCGCCAACGCTGCAGCCAGCGCCTCGCCGACATACCGCTCCGGCACAACCTCCACCGCAAGACCAAGGCCGCGCAGCGCCTCTGCAGTTGAAGGACCAACAGCCGCGCAACGCAGCTGCGCAAGTGACTCCACTCTGAGACCAAGAGCGGTCAGCCGTTCGCCGATCACCCGCACTGCATTCACACTCGTGACTACCAGCCAATGGAACTGCTGCGGCAACCGAAGGGCGGCATCGAGCGGCGCATATGAGTGAGGTGGCATAATCTGGATCGTCGGCAGCAGCAGCACCTCGGCGCCCTGCCGCTCCAGCCGCTCGCGCAATCCGGCGCTCTGCCGCTCCGCCCGCGTCACCACGATGCGGCGTCCGGCAAGCGGAGCAGTCATGACGTCGCGCCCGCCCGCGCCAGCAGTTGCAAGGCACCCTGCTTGAGCAGCGAGTCCGCCAGCGCCGCGCCAAGCTCCTGCGCGTCCACGCCACGCTCTTCCGCGCGCAACACCGTCGCGCCGTCGGGCGATGAGACACATCCCGTGATTCGATACATACCGCTAAGATATGCATCGTCCCGCCGGCAATAAGCGCCAATTGGAACTTGGCAGCCGCCGCCCAGCGCCGCCAGCGCGACCCGCTCCGCAGTCACCGCGAAGCGCGACTCAGGATGCTCAAGGCTGGCCAACACCCCTCGCGTACGTTCATCCGCGGCCCGAGTCTCGATCGCCAGCGCGCCCTGCCCCGGCGCCGGACATAATACATCCGCAGAGAATCGCTCCCGTACCCACTCGGTGCGCCCCAGCCGGTCGAGGCCGGCCGCCGCCAGCACCGCCGCATCCACCTGCCCCTCGCTCAGCTTGCGTAACCGCGTATCCACATTGCCGCGAAACTCCACGTACTCCACCCCCGGCCACCGGGCCCGCAATTGCGACTGCCGCCGCAAACTACTCGTCCCCACGCGCGCGCCATGCGGCAATGCAACCATCCTGTCATAGCGGCTCGACACAAAGACATCCCGGGGGTCTACCCGTTCTGTCACCGCGGCAATTACGAAACGCGCATCCAGTTCCGTTGGCAGGTCCTTCAGGCTGTGAACAGCAAGATCGATTGCGCCGTCCGCCAGCGCCTCTTCGATCTCCTTGGTAAACATTCCCTTTGAGCCCACGCGTGCGAACGGCACCCCTTGCAGGCGGTCGCCCGTAGTCGTGATGGTCGCGATCGCGACTTCATGTCCCTGCGCGCGTAGCAGCGCTGCGATGTGGTTCGCCTGCCAGAGCGCAAGCTGCGAGCCACGTGAGCCGATGCGGATCAACGCCGGGTTGCCTCAAGAGGCCGGCTTGCATCGCTCGCTTGCTCGGCCGAAGCAGGCTCTGCACTCGGACCTGTCGCAGCTTCTCCGCTGCCCTGCGCGGGCAAGCCAAATATCTGCTGCACCGCCTCCGCCACCGTCAGATCGCCCTTGCGGGCTGCCGTCTTCATCGCCTGCAGCGGATTGTGCAGCACCTTGTTGATCAGCCCCCGGGTCAGCGCCTCCACCGCACTGCGCTGCTCTGTCGAAAGCGACTGCAGCTTGCCCTGCATGCGCCTGAGCTCAGTCTGTCGCAGCTCCTCCATGGATTGCTGCAGCAACACGATCGCCGGCACGGCGCTCAGCGTCTGCTGCCCAGTGGCAAAGCGCTCCACCTCGGCCTGGACAATCGCCTCGGCCTGCATCGCTTCCCTGCTGCGGTCGCTCATGTGCGAGGCGGCTACCGATTGCAGATCGTCGATGTCGTAAACAAACGCGCCCTCGAGGCGATTCACCTCTGGAGCCACATCGCGCGGCACCGCGATGTCGATGTAAAACATCGGACGGTTGCGGCGCCGATGCAGGAATTGCTGCGCATGCTCGCGGCGGAAGATCGGCTGTGCCGCCCCGGTCGACGTGATCAGGATGTCCGCCTGATCGGCTACGGCGTGCAGATCTTCAAAGCGCACCGCGTGTCCACCGAAGGTCTGCGCCATCTGGACGGCGCGTTCGAAGGTTCGGTTCGCAATCAGCATCGAGTGCGCGCCTTGCTGGATCAGGTGCCGCGCCGCCAGCTCGCTCATCTTGCCGGCGCCCACCAGCAGCACCGTCTTGCCCTCGAGCGAACCGAAGATCTTCTTCGCCAGATCCACCGCGACCGACGCAATGGATACCGATGCACTGCCGATCTGCGTCTCCGTGCGCACGCGCTTTGCTACCGTGAAGGTCGTCTGCAGCAAGCGTTCAAGCGAACTCTGCACCGCGCCCGCCGCGCGAGCTGCGGAGTACGCTTCCTTTACCTGACCGAGGATCTGCGGCTCGCCCAGCACCATGGAGTCAAGGCTCGAAGCCACGCGGAAGAGATGCCGCACGGCATCCGCGCCTTCGTATTCGTAGAGATGAGGACGCAGCACATCTGCCTCAAGCGAAAAGTAGCGATGCAGGAAGTCCATCACGTCCGGCGCCGCCTGCTCATAGCTGGTCACCAGCTCTACGCGGTTGCATGTGGAAAGGATCATGCCCTCGCTCACGCCCGGCGTGCCCACCAGGGACAGCGCCGCCTCGCCCAGCGACTCCGGAGCAATCGCCAGTCGCTCCCGTATCTCAATCGGTGCCGTGCGATGGTTGATTCCCAGCAGTCGAATGGTCATGGGACGGGAAACCTGTGCACTGAACTGAACTGATTCGCTGCCCACACACTCAGCACGACGAGAAAGACCACACTCGAAAGATAGATCGCCCGGCGGCCGCGAAGCCCTGTGCTGCGGCGCACCAGCAGCATCAGGACATACAGCCCCCACATGCCGAACGACAGCAGCACCTTAGGATCAAGAAAATACGCCGCACCCACGCTCAACTGCGCAATCAGTGAGCCCGCCAGCAGCCCGACCGTCATGCAGGGAAAGCCAATCAGCAGGCTCAGGTAGGCGATGCGGTCCATGGTCTCGAGGGGCGGCAGCCACGCGAGAAATCCGACGCCCTCCTTGCTCTTGAGCCGTCGCTCCTGCACCAAATACAGCACGCTGGCAATCAGACTGAACAGGAGCGCCGTATACGCGGCCAGCAGCGCGCTGATGTGCACCACCAGCCACCCCGAACGCATCTCCGGCGTCACGAAGCTGCCCGTGTTCGCGCCCATTGCCGGCGCGAGCATCACGACCAGCGCCAGCGGAAGCGCGATGATGCCGAAGGCTGCTGCGCGGTAGGCAGCGTACACCAGCAGGTAGGCGGCTACGATCAGCAGCGCCAGCGTGGCCTGCACCTCGACCCATCCCAGCGGGACCAGGTGATGCGCCGCTGCCATCAGCTCGACGACCGCCACCAGATGAAAAAAGAAGCCCGCTACGGCGGCCGGAAGCGACACACGCTGCCATCGCGGTTGTCCGTAGAGCACAGCCGGGAAGGCCGTGGCGCCGGCAACAGCGTAGAGAATAGCCGCGACTCGCAACCAGAGCAGGGACATGATGCGGGAACGAACCTACCAGTATACCGGCGGCGGCACGTACCGAGCTTGCCGAAAGACGGACGCAGCTCCTGCTGTTCAGCTTGAATCGGAAGCTTCTTCAGCCCAATCTAAGTCTGTCCAGGGGCTGTATGCCGGGCCTACTCGGGTTCAATCGACGGGATGATCGGCGACATCGGCACCACGCGCGGCTTCATGGGCCCTGCAGTCTCCAGCTCTGCCTTGGTCAATCGTCCGCGCTTGTCAAAGCGCAGGCGCCAGTTGCTTGTCCGTGCCATGGAGATGTCGCTGAAGAGCACCTCGGAATCCTTGCCGGGATCGATGAGGATGATCGGCGTGCTGCCATTGCGCCTCGTCAGCGCCTCAGACGCCTCGACGCTCTCCTTCGGCACCGACACCCTGGGTAGGTGGCCAGTGAGCGCCGCGAAGCACATGCCGAGATTCAGCCAGTGCGACGATGGTCCCAGCTCATGTTCGCCGCGGTCCGTCGTGATCATCTGGTTGAATGCCTCGTAAGCTGCACTCTTCTCCCACGCCGCATGGAACGGCAGCAGGCCGTGGGCATAATCCGTAACCACTTGCACCTTGTCGCCATTCGCCGGCACCACCGCGACGAAGTGGGAGGGCCCATGCTCCACGCTATCGTTTTCGAAATTCAGCATCATGTGGTCAGGCAGAGATCGACACACGATCTGCTGGTAGGTCCAGTGACTATCGCTGATGTCGAAGCCATAGAACGCAGCCGCGCTGCTCACGTCCACTTCTCTCTGCTGCAGCAGCGCGCGGTCCGCCGTGCTCATCTGTCCAGCATCCAGCACCGGCAGCGTCGACGTATTCGCTTCGAGCGCGGCAGTCTTCTCCTCTTCCCCAGGCGGAGGCGGGCCATTGCGATGCTGATGCAACTGCGCCGCAGCCGGCATGGCGCCGGCAAGAGATAGGGCGATCGCCAACGGGAACTTCACGCGTCCGCTGAGCCATCCGTGCAGGGGAGAGAGCATCGCAAGGCCAATCTACCACGCGTTCCCCACCACTCTGCACTGGCACAAAAGAGGAAGGGCGACCGTATGGCCGCCCTTCTTGTGTTGCTTGGAACGAGTGCAGTACGAGTGCCCTGCGATTACTGTGCGCGCTTGTGAGGCGCCGCGTGATGCACCGGAGTCTTCTTCGCCGGAGCAGGTGGTGTTCCATCGATGAGCGTAATCATCTTGGGATTCTGCGTGTACGAATCGAAGGTGGCATCGTAGTTCACCATGGTGCCGATAGCCGGTGGCGTGGTCAGCGGCTTCTTCATGTTGATTGTGAAGTCCGCCGTGTTGGACGCCTTGGCATCGTCGGTCACCGCAAGCTGCACGGAGTCCGCCGTCGCCGAAACAACCTTGCCCGGGATCTCGTAGGTCTGCCCCTTCATCGTGTCCCACATCTTCCCGGCGTCTTCCGGTTTGCCGTTGAAGAGGATGAACTCCTTGTCATTCAGGTTCAGCGTCTTCAGGTCCGGAGTGCTGGCCACCACCTTGGCCGCCTGATCAGCTGGCGACGGCGGAATGAACTGAGTCGGGTTGTAACTATCAGGCGGAAGCACAGACTGCGTCACCAGCGTCTTCACCTGATCAAAGCCGTCCATGCTGCCGTGGTACTTGTTGTAGTAGTACTCGGCCGCCTTCTCGATCTGGTCCTTGGCAGCCGGCGGAGCAAAAGCAGCCGCACGCGTCAGAAACCAAACAGCATTCTTCAGATCAGGCGGGGTCTGCTGCGCGTATGCCTGTCCCAGCAGGTAGGTATCGTTCAGCGCTGGACCCGTCTGGGTCTGCGCGGCAGGTACCGCCTGCAACTCCTTCTTGAAGGCGTCTTCCGCTCCCGGGTAATCCTTCTTCAGCTGGTCGTCCATAGCGATCGCGCTGTAGAAGATCGGCGTAACCGCGTCCTTCAGCTTCTGGAAATCTGCGTCCGATACATCGGCCGGCTTGGGAGCGGCCAGGCCCTTCTGGGCATCGGCGGCGGCCTCGTCCAGTAATGGCTGCTGATCGGCCGGCGTCGACTTCTGCGCTGCCTGCGCTTTCTTGATGTAAACGGTGATGGCCAGCGCCCGCAGGTTATTCGGATCCACCTGCAGCAGGCGCTGCGCCGCATCCACCGTCTTATCCATGTTGTTCTGTCCCTGGTAGGCAGCCATCAGCTGCTCCAGCATCTGTACCTTCACCACAGAGTTTGGATACTTGGTAAGGTAAGCTTCAATGGCAGCGGACTTCGCCGCCGGCGAGGACTGGCTGATCGCGTTCGAGTAGTCGTTGTACTCGGCGGGATCCTTGATGGTGATCGATGACTGTCCACCCGCAGCCGCGGCCTGGGCCAAGGCAATTGGTGTAGCGCACAGCATACTGGTAGCGATTGCCAGCAGAGAAGCTAAGGCGACCTTCTTCATTCAACACTCCTAAGAGAGGTGCAGCGATTTATAACCTGGATTCCGTACCTGCAATCTTCGCATCCACTGCACAGGCGAAACACACACCATAGCGATGCGTCCATCGTTCTGTCCCGGAAAAAGAAACGGCGCGGCAATGTGGGTGGATTATAAGAATCAACCTCTCGCCATGCAAGCGGAAGGCGCTTTGCCCCGTCTGGCCGCGCTGCGACCACCGGTAAAGATGCGGTTCGTCACTCCCGCGTTGACTTGTCCCGGAAAGAGAATGTCACGACAATGTCATGCCACGGACTCGCTGCTCTATATCCGGAACGGCGCCAGTATAACGATCACAGAAAGCAGGGTCCATGCAGCCCAGGGACGTTCCCGCCTCAACCACCGCCTCGCCGCTCGCCGGCAGGACAGCTCTCATTACCGGCGCATCGCGCGGCATCGGACGCGCCGTAGCATTCCGCCTTGCACAGCTGGGCGCACGCCTGCTGCTCGTGGCACGCGACCAGAAAGCCCTCGCAGAGGTGCGGCGAGAGATTGTCGATCTTGCCAACGCTGAGGCCGAGGAACTGCCCTGCGATCTCACCTCCGCCTCGGAGATTCAAACCCTGTCCTCGCGCATCGATCAGGCAGGCGGATGCGACGTCCTCGTCAACTCCGCGGGCATCGGCAGAATCGGCGCGCCGCTGCATGAGATCCCCCTCCAAGACTTCGACGCCGTCATCGCCACCAATCTGCGCGCACCCTTCCTGCTGATGCGCGCCGTCATCCCGCACATGATCGCGCGTCGCGCTGGCGATATCGTTAACATCTCTTCTCTCGCCGGGCAGGGCCCCCTGGCCGACGGCGCGGCATACGCCGCCTCCAAATGGGCACTCAACGGCCTCAGTTACTCCGCGGCGGAAGAGCTGCGAAGCCACAACATCCGCGTCTCCGTCGTCGCGCCGGGCTCGGTGAACACCGACTTCGGCCGCGGCGGCAAGGATCGGACGAAGATGCTCCAGCCCGACGATGTCGCTGCCACCGTCGCCATGTTGGTCACACAGCCGCGGCATGCCTTTATCAGCGAAGTCCGCATGCGCCCCACCCAGAAGCCCTGACCCGAAGCGTTGATCCGGGTGCGCAGCTGCACTGCTGCCGGGTCATTTCGTTGCCATTTCTGACCCAAATGCAGCCGCAACCCTAGGCGTCGCAATTGCGGCCGCCTTATCCACAATATGTAGGGGTATCTGTGTTGAATCAGCCCCCTTACCCGGCTACCATTCTTCGTAAGACTGTGTTCGAGTGGAATAGGGGCCTCGCTCGGGTTCCCGCTCCGCTCCCCAAGGGTGTCATCGATGCTCAAACTGAAGAAGATTCAGATCCTCGGCTTCAAGTCCTTCTGTGACCGCACCGAGCTCACCCTGCCTGGCCAGGGCATGGCTGCCGTCGTCGGCCCCAATGGCTGCGGCAAGTCGAATATCCTCGACGCCGTTAGCTGGGTCCTCGGCGAGCAGTCTGCCCGTACCCTGCGCGGGACAAAAATGGAGGATGTGATCTTCGCCGGGACGCGCGATCGCAAGGCCCTCGGCATGGCCGAAGTCTCCCTCACTCTTATCGATCCCGACGCCTACGGGGAAGGCCCCCTCGCCACCGAGCACGAGCCAGGCGAAGTTACACTCGACAGCGACAGTGACTGGGATGAAGAAGCCCAGCGCCAGGCGCGCTCCGTTGAGACCGACGAGATCATCGCCGAGGCCCAGCCCGGCACCGTCCTCGAGGGTGAAGAGTCGGAGGCTGTTGCCGAAGGCGAAGCCGCTTTGCAGGAAGTTGCACCTCAGGATGGTTCCGTCGCGGTCGCCGCGCCCAACGCCGTCGTATTAAAGATCCGCCGCCGCAAGTTTCAGCGCACCCCCGCGCGCGCCGGCGAGATCATCGTCACCCGCCGCCTCTTCCGCTCCGGAGACAGCGAATATCTGCTCAATGGCAAGCTATGTCGCCTGCGCGACATTCAGGACATCTTTATGGGCACCGGCCTCGGGCCGGAGAGCTACGCCATCATCGAGCAGGAGCGCATCGGCCAGCTCCTCAGCTCCAAGCCGCATGACCGCCGCGCCATCATCGAAGAGGCCGCCGGCATCACCCGCTTCAAGACCAAAAAACGCCTCGCGGAACTCCGCCTCGAATCGGCAAAGCAGAACCTCGCCCGCGTGAACGACATCTTCGAAGAGGTTACGCGGCAGATGAACTCGCTCAAGCGCCAGGCCGCCAAGGCTGAGCGCTACGGCGCAGTCCGCGACGAACTGCGCAGCCGCCTCCGCGTCGTTCTTGCGAGCCGCCTGCATCAAATGGACGCGACCAGCGTCTCGCTCCACGACCAGATCGCCTCCCTCACCACGCAAATCGACGCCTCCGCCGCGCATGTGGAAACGCTCGACGCCGAGCACGCCGCCGCCGTCGCACGCGGCTATCAGCTCGATGCCAGCGCGAAGGAAGCCAGCGCTCGCGCCAGCCAGGCCGCCATCGATCTTGAACGCGCCAGCGCGCGCCAGCACGCGAACGAGGAGCGCATCGCCGACCTCGCCTCCCGCTCCGCCGCCGGCACCGCCGAACTCGAGCAGGCCCGCCAGCAGATGGACGGCCTTACCGCCGAGCGTGAGCAGCACCGCAACTTTCTCGAAACTGCCGCCGCCGAAGCAGCGCGTTTCCGCCAGCAGGCGGAAGCCTTGCAGCAGCAGGCACGCGAAGCCGCCCAGACCGTCGCCCACGCCGAACAGCGCCTGGAGGCCGAACGACGTCGCGGCCTGCAATTACTCTCTGAAGCCGCCAACGCGCGCAACCAGGCATCGCAGGCCGAGGAGGCACTTGGCGCTCTCGAGCGCGAGGCCGAGCGCCTCGCCGGCGAAATGGAGGCGGCGCGGCGCGATCTCGAAACGCTCGGCGCCGAGCGCGGCCAGGCTTCGCTCCAATTCGAATCCGTCACCGAGACACTCGCGCGTCTCGAGCAGGAGATCCTCACGCTTCGCGGCGAGATCGAGCGGACCCGAGCCGAAGAAACCGAAACGCGCCGTCGCGGCGATGCTCTTCGCGCTGAACAAGCAACGCTCACCGGCCGCCGCAACTCACTCGAAGGCCTCATCCGCGAGCACAGCTACTCCACCGACACTGTGCGCAAACTCTTCCGCACCAATGGCCACACCGCCGGCCTCTCCGCCGTCGGTACGCTCGCTGACTTCCTCGAAGTCGAGGGCCAGTACGAAAGCGTCGTAGACGAGTATCTGCGCGACGAGCTCAACTACATCGTCGTCAAGAGCTGGGACGCGGCTGACGAAGGCATGCGCCTGCTCAAGAGCGACGTCGATGGCCGCGCCACCTTCCTCGTCCACCCGCACGACGCGCAGGCCAAGTTCTCCTTCGATCCCACCGAGCCCACCGGAACGCAGACCAGCCGCGAAGGTATCGTGCGGTTGAAGGATTGCATCCGTGTGCTCGACGGCTTCGGCACATCGCTCGAGGCCATTCTGCCTAAGCTCCGCGAGGGCTACGTCACGCCCGACGCTGGCATCGCACGCTCCCTGGCGCTCGAGAATCCGCGCGCCTTCTTCCTCGCGCCCTCCGGCGAATGCTTCCACAACGTCACCGTCACCGGCGGCAAGCCGCGCGCCGAAGGTCCCCTCGCCATCAAGCGCGAGCTCCGCGACACCCAGCAGAAGCTCGACGCGCTCGACGCCCAGCTTGCGCAGGCCGAAACGCACGCTGCTAGCCTCGGCCGCGCCCTCGCCGAAAAAACCCGCCTGCTCGAAGCGAAAAGCGAAGATCGCCGTACCGCCGAGCGCGACAGCGCCAATCAGGGCGCCGCGCTGCGCCAGATGGAATCGGAGGCGAAACGCCTCGAGCGCCGCCTCCAGGACTGGTCGCTCGACAGCGAGCGCAATCGCGATCAACGCAACCAGCGCACCGCGCTGATGGAGCGCAAGCGCGAAGACGTCGCGCGCCTCGAAGCCGAGCACGCCACCGCAGAATCCCAACAGCGCGAATTCGAGGCCGCACTCGCCGGTCATCGCGAGACGCGCGAGACCGCACAGCAGGCCTCCTCGCAGGCCGTCGCCGAGCTCGCTGGCCTTGAAGAGCGCAAGCGCGGCGCGGAAGCCTCCTTCGCGCGCATCGATCGCATGTATGCCGACCTCGGCCGCCGCGTCGTGCAGCTGGAACAGCAACTCGCCGCGGCAGCAGCCGAGCAGGCGCAGCGCACGGAAGAGAACGCCTCACTTGCTACCCAGCAGCAACAGCTCAGCGAGACGCGAGAGCAAGCCATCGCCGAAACGGCACGTTGGACCGAAGAAGCGCGCCTTCTTCGCATCACACTTCTTGAAAGCGAACAGCAGCTCAAGACATTACGGGCCGAAACCGATGCCTTGCGTGAGAACCGCAGCAGTCACGCCGCACAGGCCGCCAAGCTCACCGCCGACCTTGAACATCTCGAAGCCACCTGCGTCAGCGATCTCGGCGTCGAAGCCGCTGAGCTTCGTGCGCAGGAAGACATCGCACGCCTCGAAGACGATGCCCTGGCAACGGAAGATGACGCCTGCCGCAGCCTGAAGAGCCGCCTCGAAGCCATGGGTCCGGTCAATATGATGGCGCTCGATGAGTACAAAGAAGCCGCTGATCGTCACAGCTTCCTCGAAACGCAGCGGACAGACCTGCTCGATTCCATCGAGAACACGCAAGCCACCATCAAGGAGATCGACACCATCTCGCGCACGAAGTTCGAGGAAGCCTTCGCGCGCATCAACGAGAACTTCTCCGTCACCTTCACCCGTCTCTTCAACGGCGGCCAGGCCTTCATGCGCCTCACCGACGAGGAGAACGTCGCGGAGAGCGGCATTGACATCGTCGCCTCGCCGCCGGGCAAGAAGCTCCAGAACGTGCTGTTGCTCTCGGGCGGCGAGAAGGCGCTCACCGCGCTCTCACTGCTGGTCGGCATCTTCCTCTACCAGCCCAGTCCCTTCTGCGTGCTCGACGAGGTTGACGCGCCGCTCGACGAGACCAACGTCGGCCGTCTCGCCGACATGCTCAAAGGCATGGCGAAGGAGACGCAGTTCGTCCTCGTCACCCACTCCAAGCGCATGATGACTGCGATGGACCTGATCTACGG
>DASZGZ010000266.1:0-21553 GCA_035938355.1 Acidobacteriaceae bacterium | reverse complement strand
GATTTCCCGGCGGAGCATCCTTTCTCGCGGTTGACGGTGTCGCCGGAGATGCCGGGCAGCCCGGAGGTGTGGCTGCTTGGTTCGAGCATGTGGAGTGCGGAGGCTGCGGCGCAGTTCGGGCTGCCCTATTCATTCGCGCACTTCTTCAGCCCCGTGCATACGCGGGCAGCGATCGAGCACTACACGGAGTCGTTTCGCGCGAGTCAATACGCTGAGCAGCCAAACAAGAGCGTCGCGGTGGGCGTGCTGTGCACAGAGACCGAAGAAGAGGCGGAGCTGCTGATGGCGAGTCCGCGGCTGCTGACGCGGCGCATTCGCTCCGGCGACCGCCGGCCGGTGCCGCGACCGGAAGAGGCTCTGCGCGAACTGCAGAGACAGGGGCCGGTGCCGATGGAAGAGGGCGAGTGGCCGCGGTACTTCTACGGAACGCCGGACCGCGTGCATGCGCAGCTTGTGGCCTTCGCAGGCGCACTTGATCTGGATGAGGTGATCGCGGTGACGATCGTGCACGATCATGCGGCGCGGCTGCGATCGTATGAGTTGCTTGCGAGTGTGGCGGACGAGTCACGCAGCGGCGAAGTTCCGCGTCTTGCAACAGTCCGTTGATCTTGCGGAGTTAGACTCGCGTGGTGGCGAAGCCTCGCCATTGCAACTCCAAAAAGAGACGGGACACTTCATGAAGGCCATGCATCTCGCCGCCGTGCTGCTGATGGCGGCAGCCGTAGCAGCAGCACAGGATCGCGCGACTTCTTCGGATGCGCAGGTGCGCATCCACCAGATCCAGGTAATCGGCTCACACAACAGCTACCATGCCGGGCTGCCTCCGGGGATGCGCGCCCTTCTCGAAAAAACGAAGCCGGAGAGTCTGCGCGGGCTGGACTACGCGCATCCGCCGCTTGCGAAGCAGTTCGACGGCGGGGTGCGGCAGATCGAGCTCGACATCTTTGCAGACAGCAAAGGTGGCCGCTATGCACACCCGGCAGGGCCGGCAGCGGAGGCAGCGGCCGGTGTAACGGCAGATGACCCGAATGCAAATGCGGATGTGATGTCAAAGCCGGGATTCAAGGTGATGCATGTGCAGGATCTGGACCAGCAGAGCAACTGCCAGCCTCTCACGGCGTGCCTCACGATTGTCCGCGAGTGGTCCAAGGCGCACTCGCAGCATCTGCCGATCTTCGTGCTGGTGGAGACAAAGCAGGGCAAGCCGCTGAATATCCCGCATGCGACAACGCCGGAGCCGTTTACGGCGGAGACGTTTGACGCGCTGGATCGCGAGATCCGGTCGGTATTTTCGGCAGACGAGATGATCACGCCGGACGATATGCGCGGTTCGTATGCAACGCCGAATGAGGCGGCGCTCGCGGGCGCGTGGCCGACGCTCGAGAAGGCGCGAGGCAAGGTGATCTTCCTGATGGACCAGCGCTCGGCGGGGCCGCTCTATCTCGAGGGGCATGCGAATCTGCGCGGGCGCGTGCTGTTTACGAACGCTGCGCCGGGGCAGCCGGACGCCGCGTTCACGGAGATGAACGACGGGAAGGAGCAGGAGATTGCGGCACTGGTGCGGCAGGGTTACCTGGTGCGCACGCGCACGGATGCGGACACGAAGGAAGGTCGCTCCGGATCGACGGTGCGGCGGGACCATGCGATGGCAAGCGGCGCGCAGATCCTGAGCACGGATTATCCGAAGGCGGAACCTGCGAGGTGGACCGGCTACTCGGTGAGCTTTGCGGGTCGAGCGATGGCGCGCTGCAATCCGGTGGCAAGCAACGCGGCATGCGTGGATGCCGAGCTTGAACCTTGAATGACGGAACCCTGAATGATGGAAACCTGAATGAATCGGACAGGCTGAACGGGCTTCATTGCTGCTTTTCGACCTGGTTGACGATCCGCTGCACGAGAACGATGTGGACGTTGACACGGCGCGCGACGTCGGGCAGGAACTCGGTGATGAAGTTGTCGATGGGATCGGTGGCAATCCCGGTAGCGTAACGTGCTGCTGCGGCGCCCCAGCTCTTCTGCCGTCCGGGCACGTAGAGATTGCCAAGACCATCGCCGACCGCAGTGGTGATCAGGTTCGAATAGTTTGGCATGCCCGTCCCGTAGTCGCTCTGCGCCCAGACCACCTGGGTAATGGCGTGAAAGGTGCGGCGGGTATAGGAGGCGTTGGGCATGCGGTGATAGTGGGGATCCTGGTGGGCGATAGCGGGCACGAGAAAGGTGCCGAAGAACTCGCCCACCGCGGTTTCGCAATAGGCGACGCCGAAGTTGCGGCCAAAGCCGGGGACGCCGGGACCGTAGGGGGAGTGGGGATCCGACGCCACGGCGATAGCCGAGAAGAATCCGATGGTGGCGAAGTTGTACGGGTCGACCGTATTGCGAAGAGCGAGGTATGCCTTCTGGCGCGGCGTCAGGGGGTGAATGCCGGAGTCCGCGAAGCGCTGAAAGTAATTCACCTCCCGGGCGCAACTCATGTTGGCGGGCTGGGAGGCGGAAACGCCGGTCTGGCAGGGAGCGGGCAGTGATGGAATGCTGGGATGCTCCCCGGGCGACGGCGGAAGGCGGTGCGGCGTAGGGCTGACGGGCGGAAATCCCGGCGTCACCGGCTTCTGGGTCTGCTGCTGCGGACCGCCGCCTCCAGGGACGCCGACATCCGAATCGTTCCCGTCCGTGTCGCTTCCTTCGGAGACCGGCGCATCTATGCTCGGCGTGGGCGCATCGGGCAGTGTGTCTTCGTGTGGCCCGGTGACGGCGGGCGGATCTATCGAAGCTGGCAGATCCATTGCTGTGGGGAGATTTGTCGCGGCCAGAAGATCAGGGGGCCACGACGAGGCGGGCGCGAGGCTGCTCCGCTGTGCGCTCGAAGTGCAGCAGGCGAGCGAGGTCAGCCCCACGATGGCGGGAAAGAAACGGACCCATCTGCCTCTCGTCCTGCGCTGTGCCACCCTGCGGTGCATTTCCCTGTGATGCATTTCCGGATGCCTGATCTCTCCCCTGAAGGGACGAGGATCGGCAACGATAGGTCGCGCAGATCCTATTGATTGCGCCGGAAGGCCAGACGGAGCACATCCGGACCGAACTCCTGAACGAGCCTGCTGCCCGCGTCGGCAGAGACGGCGACCGCGAAGCCTTTTGCGGCTACGCTAGCATGCTGACTCACGCTTGGGTAGTAAGAGAGGGCCACGAAGTTTGCCACCGCATGGCCGAGGATACCGGAGGCGTTGATGCGCTCCTGGCCGTCGTCATTGCGACGCACAATGGCCTGGCGCGCCGCACTTAGCCCGCGATGCACGATTGAGCCGTTGCCTTCGCCTTCACGATAAAAGCGGGGATCCTGATGGAAGAGCGCGGCTAGAAGGCCATCGCCGGTGAAGCGGTCGGTCTCCCCGCGCAGCAGCGCGGCACCGAAGCGCTCTCCAAAGCCCCCGGCGTCGGTGCCATATTGGGGGTCTGAACCTCTGATATAACCGATGCCCCCGGATATGAACGCGGGAGCTACCACATACGCTTGCGCCTGCTCGTGCATCGCAAACAGCACCTTGTCTGTGGCGCTCAGCGGCTGAGGACGTTCTCCAGGATTGATGATGATGTCCCACTTGCCGGCTTCGAGCGGATAGCCAGGACCGACGTGCACGCCAAAGACCACGTTGACGCGACCCCGGCCGGTCGTTGGAGCGGCGGCTTTCTCATGCGCCCGGTCAGGGTTTGGCTGGGGCGCATCGGGGAGCCCTGAGGCCGCATCGTCTGCGTGGCAGGGCAGGGAGAGCGCGCACATAAAAACAGCAGATACGAGCAGGGATGTGAAGCGAGATCGGGGGATTCCCATACGCGAGTATAAAGGCAGGATCGACTCGAAAATGTCTACGTTGCCGCGTCGAGCGGACGATGGGGGTATCGGTCGCATTGGCGCCATCCTTTTTGCGTAGATGCCGCAAGTTCCCATGCGATTCAGCCAGTGCAGGTCAGGTGCGCTTCATTTTTTTTTGGCAGCAGTACCAGAGGGGACACCCTCTGAGCGTTGTGCGATTGACCGGGGCCAACCCGGGCGCGGAGACTGTTGAGGGACAGGCGAGGTGACGTATGGCAGAGAGCGGAAGGAGCACGTTTGAGAACTTTGGCCGCAAGGTCGATGCGCAGTTTGGGAACATCGGGCCACGGATCGAAGATGAAGTGAAGCGCGTGATCGGATATCTCAACGATCAGGTCGTTCCGCAGGTGAGGCAGAACTCTTCCTCCGCGTTGCGCGCGGCCGCCGAACAACTGGCGCGGCTGGCGGATTCCCTGGACCAGCGCAACACGACAGGGGCGCAGCAGGGTGGGGAGCGACCGAGTGCGTCCTAACCTGTGGGGCCGGTTCGCACCTGCCGTATTTTCCTGCTCCGGGCTACTGCTGATTGCGGGCTGTCACCACGAGCCGGCGAGGGTCTATTCGCCGCCGCCGCCGGTGCTGCTTCCCTCTACAGCGCCTTCCAACACGGCACCGCCGGCGATTGCGAGCAGCGCGCCCATCGCGCCCGCGACTGCGAATCCGGGTGTGACCAGCGCGGCGGACCTGGCATTTGTTTCGAGCCATGCGCCGGTGTGGTCGGAGACCGGCACAGCCAGCTGGTATGGGCCGCCCTACAACAAACGGCGCGGCGCCAACGGACAGATCTACGATCAGGATGCGATGACCGCGGCACATCGCACGCTGCCGCTGAACTCGCTGATCCGGGTTACAAATATGCGGACCGGGCAGCAGGCGGTGCTGCACGTGACGGATCGCGGCCCGTTTGTGCCGGGACGCGTGCTCGATCTTTCGATGGCGTCGGCCAAGGCGCTGGGCTTGTATGTGGCGGGCACAGGCATGGTACGCATCGATGTCTTCGCGGTACCTGCGCCGATCGAGACCGGCGGACGGTGGTGCGTGCAGATCGGCGCATTTAAGGACGAGGATGAGGCGGAGAAGCTGCGCACGCACCTGAGCCGGAAGTACCAGACGGCGAATGTGATTGAGTTCACCGGCCCGACAGGCCACTGGGTGCGCATTCGTCCCTTTCGCGATGACAAGGACCGCGCCGTGGAGATTGCGCACGAGTTGAAGCCGAGCGAAGGCGAGGCGTACCTAGTGCGCCTGGACTAAACTCTCCGTTCGGGCAACTGCGCCGGTGGCGCGCGGACTGGCCGTCCGAGCCAACTGCGCCTTTGGCGCGTGTTGTGGGGTTCGCTTCCTTTGGTCGCTCACGTTCGGTGGGGTGGTCGGCTCCGACTTTGTGAACAGCAGATCCTCTCTGCTTTGCCGGCATTGCTTGCGCGAGACCGGCTTCGGTCGGGATGACGAGAGTGTCAGGCCGAGCTGCTACGCACCTACTCGGAGCGCAGGGCGTCTACAGGGTTTGCTGAGGCGGCGCGCTGTGCGGGCACGGCGCAGGCGAGGAGCGAGAGCAGGATCATGGTGGCGATGGACGCGGTGAGGATGAGCGGATCGGTGGCGCTCACGTTGAACAACATGGAGCCGAGCAGTTTTGAGACTGCGAGGGCGCCGATGAGTCCTGCGGCGCAGCCGATGGCTGCGAGCTTCGCGCCCGAGGTGAGGACGAGGCGCACGATCTGGCCGCGACGTGAGCCGAGCGCCATGCGGATGGCCATCTCCTGCGCGCGCATGGAGACGGTGAAGGCGATGACGGCGTAGACGCCGATGGTGGCGAGCAGCAGCGCACCTAGGGCGAAGACTGAGATAAGTGAGGTGTTGAAGCGCCGCGGCGCTTCACTCGAAGAGAGCTGCTGATCCATGGTCTGAATCTGCTGCAGGGCAAGGAGCGGATCGAGCCCAGCCACCGCGGAGCGCAGCGAGTTGGTCATTTGCTCCGGCGGCAGCGTGGAGCGCAGAACAATGAATCCGTTGAAGCCGCTCTGATCCGCCGGCGCGAACTGCCCGAACATACTTACCCTCTGTTGGGCGGGAGCGTAGATCTGCTCCTGGTCCGGAGCATCGAGCGCGTTCATTTTGGTGTTCTCGACGACGCCAACGATGGTTACCCAAGGGGTTTTCGACTCCGGCGTGCCGACCCGAAGCCGCCTGCCGATAACGTCTCCCTTAGGCCAGAAGCGATTGGCCAGTTTCTGGTTCACCAACGCGACGAGCGGCGCACCTGGTTTGTCATCGGCGTTGAATAGCCGGCCCTGAATGAGTCGAATGCCCATCGCCTGGAAGTAGCTGCCTTCGCTGTTTGACCACGGAGCGACCTTCAACTGGCCGCCGGATGTATCGTGCGCGGTTTCATCCAGAACATATGCGCCGCCGCCCTGGAATCCGGAGGCTGGCAGCACATTGGTGATACCGGCGGCGACAACACCAGGCATCGCCTGCAGACGTTCAAGCAGCGAGCGGTTAAAAGCATCGCTCGCGGTCGGGTTGGGATACTGCTGAGAGGGCAGATTGTATCCAGCGACAAGAACATGATCGGCGCGGAAGCCGGGATCGACGTCGCGCATCTTCTGGAAGCTGCGCACGAGGGCTCCGGCGGCCGTCAGAAGAACGAGCGCGACGGCGATCTCAGTGACAACGAGCACGGAGCGGAGGCGTCCGTGGCTACCTCCGGCACTTCCCGTACGGCCGCCTTCCTTCAGGTTTTCATTGACGCGCGTGCGAATGGCGGCGAACGCCGGCGCGAAGCCGCAGAGCGCACCAGTGAGGAGAGCAAGGACAAGCGCGAAGAGGACGACGCCCGTATCAAGGTGAATGCCATCGATGCGCGGCATGGACTCCGGCAGAAGCGGCACAGTGATTTTGAGCGCAACCGCGGCGAGGAGAAGCCCGAGCACCCCACCAGCCCCGCTAAGCAGAATGCCTTCCAGAAGCGAGTTGCCTATGAGCGCCCCCGGCGAAGCGCCAAGCGCAAGCCGGACTGCCAGCTCACGCCGCCGGCGAATGGCGCGGACTAGGAGCAGGCCCGCGACATTCAGGCAGGCGATGAGCAGCACGACGAGCACTGCGTAGGTGAGGATGTGGACCAGCGGTTTGCCGGAGGATACTGTCGACTCCTTCAGCGATTTGACATGGGCAGTGATGTGAATCTGTTTGAACTCTGGAGGGAAGTTGCGCATGACCTCCCGCGCCACGCGAGCCGCATCCTGATTCGCCTGCTCCAAGCTGAGCCCAGGCTTGAGACGGCCGACCATGTTGTAGCCCCAGTTCGCCGCACTGGTCGGAGATAGTTCATCCGGCGTGAAACTCATCGGTACCCAAAGCTCGGATTGATTCAGACGGCCGGCGACGAGTGGGAACTCGAAGTTGCGAGGCATGATGCCGATGATGACGTAAGGCTTGCGATCAAGCAGGATCTTGCTGCCGAGGATGCCGGGATCGCCATGGAAGCGGCTCTGCCAAATGTGATAGCTGAGGACCGCGACGGTTGCGTGTCCATCGTCTTCCTGCTGCGTGAAGGCGCGGCCCATCAAGGGCGCGACACCGAGCGTGGGAAAAACGCCTCCCGTCATCCGCGTGGCGTTCACCATTACGGGTTCGCCGCGGCCGGACAGCTCATAGCCGGATCCGGCATAACCGCCGAGAGAACTGAAGCTCGTGGTGTCATGCAAATATGTGCGAATTTCGGCCGCGGTGACGCCCGCATCGTCAAACACAGTTTCTGCGTTCAGACCGTCGCTGATGCTGATGAGACCATCAGGATCGTGGAAGGGAAGCGGGCGCAGCAGGACGCCTTCAACGAGCGAGAAGATGGCGGTGGTAGCGCCGATGCCGAGGGCGAGCGTGAGCACGACTGTGAGCGCGAAGCCGGGGGTGCGGCGCAACTGGCGCAGTGCGAGGCGCAGGTTCAGCATCCAAACGTGCATCTAGATCTCCTGGGACGATTCGTCACTAAGGAGCATGCAACTTGTCTGCCAAAATGCATGGCGCAACTGGTTGATCTACCGTACGTTCGAACGCGGAGGGTGTTCGCCATCGCACAGATGTGTCCGGATGCGGACGCCTGCGAATGATGGCGAAAGCACCTGGGTTACATCCATCTCTTCGAGCGCGCTTTCCTTGAGCGCATCACGGCGCAGGAGCTGTTCCGCGCACCGACTCCGCAGCGTCACTCGATGCGAGCACGGCCTGGCCGCGGAGGAGACGACGGCACATCGCACGGTACTCGCAGCGAGGCAGGTGAGCCTGCATGCGGGACGCTAACGTCCGAGTCGATTGGCAGGCAGGAGCTTCCGTTTGCTACAACGTGGCATGCGGCTTCGAGCACTGCTGCTCTTCTGCCTTTTCTTGACGTGTCTTTTCTTCGCGCCGCTCACACAGCCGGCGCGGGCTATCCAGACTTATGCACCGCCGGCTGCGCAACCGGCAGATCGACCGACAGAGGCTCGTCCGGCAGCGCCTGCCTATTCGCTGCCGCCGCCCAAGCTGAAAGAGGCGGAGGCGCTGAATCGAGACGGCAACTGGCTGTGGGCGATCGGGACGGTGTGGGGCCTGGTGTATCTGCTGCTACTCCTGCGATTGCACGGGGCAGCGCGGCTTCGCGACTTTGCAGCGCGCGTTACGCCGAGGCCGTGGGTGCAGGGGCTCATCTTTCTGCCGCTGCTGATCATCGCCATCCGCCTGCTGAACCTGCCGCTCGCGCTCACCGGGCATCATCTGGGGCTGGCGTATGGGCTTTCCATCGAGCGCTGGCCCGCATGGTTCTGGGACTGGACGAAGGGATTGCTGCTGAGCCTCGCGATCTCCACGTTTGTGGGTTCGCTGCTCTTTGCCATCGTGCGGCACTCGCGCCGCTGGTGGCTGTGGTTCTGGCTGCTCTCGCTGCCGCTGATGCTGGCCGGTGTGTATGCCGAGCCGCTGATTATCGATCCGCTGTTCAATCACTTTGAGCCGCTCTCGCGCTCGCATCCGGAGCTAGTGGCGCAGTTGGAGCGCGTCGTCGAGCGCAGCGGCGAGAGGATTGCGCCAGACCACATGTTTCTGATGAAGGCCAGCGAGAAGACGACGGAGATGAATGCCTACGTCACTGGCTTCGGCGGCTCGAAGCGCGTGGTGGTCTGGGACACGTCGCTGAAGAAGTCATCGCCGGATGAGGTGCTGTTCATCTTCGGCCACGAGCTAGGCCACTATGTATTGGGCGATGTGGTGCATGGGCTGATGATGGCGGCGGTGGGCACGCTGCTTGCGCTCTGGCTCGGCTTCCACGCGGTGCGCCGGCTGGTACGCCGTTACGGCGCGCTATGGCGGATACCCGCAGTAGAGGACTGGGGCGCAGTGGTGGCATTGATGCTGATCTTCCAGGTGTTCACCATTCTGAGCGACCCGATCGGCAATACCATCAGCCGCTACGTGGAGCATCGCGCCGATGTCTACGGGCAGGAGGTAGTGCATGGCATCGTTGCCGATCCGCAGGCGACCGGCGTGCACAGCTTTCAGACGCTGGGCGAAGAGTCGTTGGATATTCCCGACCCGAATCGGTGGATGGTCTTGTGGACGTACAGTCATCCGCCGATTGCGGATCGGGCGGAGTTTGCGCGCGATTACGACCCTTGGAAGCCGGGCACACAGCCGCGGTTTTTTAAGAAGTAGGCTGCGGTAAGCTGGTGGCCATGGATTGCCTGTTCTGCAAGATAGCCTCGGGCGAGATTCCGGCAAAGAAGCTCTATGAAGACGACGATGCAGTGGTCTTCGCGGACATTCATCCGCAGGCACCGGTGCATGTGCTGCTGATTCCGCGTAAGCATATTGCGTCGCTAGCGCATCTTTCGCCCGGCGATGAGCGGTTGCTGGGGCACCTGCACGCGGTGGCGAAGAAGATCGCGGAAGCTCAGGGGCTGGCGAAGGGCTTTCGCACGGTGATGAATACGGGCGAGGATGGCGGGCAGACGGTGGATCACATGCATCTGCATCTGCTGGGTGGCCGTGCGATGCATTGGCCTCCGGGTTAGAGGCAAGGAAAAAAACCAGCCAATGATCAGGAAATGCGAAGAGCGAGATTTTGAGCAGATCTGGGAGATTATCAACGATGCCGCGCAGATCTACCGCGGGATTATCCCCGTAGATCGTTACTCCGAGCCGTATATGCCCCGGGAGGAGCTTCGCCGCCAGATGGAAGAGGCCATCGTTTTCTGGGGGCCATGAAGAGGATGGAAAGCTGCTGGCGGTCATGGGGATACAGCAGGTCAAGGATGTGACTCTCATCCGGCACGCATACGTACGCGGCACCCAGCAGAAGCGGGGACTCGGTGGCGCTCTGCTGGCGCATTTACGCGCAGTGACGAGCGATCCGGTGTTGATCGGAACGTGGCGTGCTGCATTCTGGGCGATTCGCTTCTATGAGCAGCACGGCTTTGTGCAGGTGGACCCGCAGGAAAAAGATCGCTTGCTGCGTAAGTATTGGAACATACCAGAGCGGCAGATAGAGACCTCTGTCGTCCTCGCCGATTGGAAGCGGCCGCCCTCCCCAGCCGCGCAGGACATCAGCGCTGCATGACGTGCGGCTTCGCCTTAGTCACGCCACGCCGCGCGAACTTCAAAGCTGACCAATCTTTGTCGACAGCGCACACTTTGTAGTCGACGAAGCCGTGGGCGAGTCCGGCCTCGCGGACGTCATCCTGGTTGAAGTCGGCGGCGAGCGGACTGGTCTGCTTGGGATGGACGATCCACAAGGATGCCTTGGGTGGCAGAGAAGAGCGCGCGAGTTCAAGCGCGCGCATCAGATCGCGGCGGCTTGCGATGGGAAATAACGCGAGTGTCGTGGCGTCGTCGATGCGCCGTTGCTGTATCGCGCCGTCTGGTACGGAGACGAGCAGCTCTGCCAGCCACGGATCGTCATTGTGATTGGGGTTGCGATTGACCGAAATGATCGCGAAGTGAGTTTTCGGTTTGATATCGAGCTTGCGCTCGAGCGATCCGGGACCGGTCTTGCTGGAAGGCTCGCGTGAGGGCAGACGCGGTGGCGCGGGCTGGGCCATCGCACGTTCGATCGCCGGTGGGAGACCGCTGTCCCATGCAGTGAAGATGGCATCGGGAATGGCGGCGCGCACGAGTTCGATCTTCGCGGGAAGACCGCCGGCGAAGACCAGCCGCAGATGGCTCGTACTCTTGCTGGCGCGCAGGCTCAGGCCGAGTTCGCGGCCGTGTGAGGGCAGGCGGTCGAGGTCGATGACGACGGCATCGGGTGACAGCTCGCGAAAATAGCGAACCATGCCGCCGGCATTTTCGGGTGGAGCCGATATGACGCGATAGCCGGCGCGGCGTAGAAGACGGGCGCGTGCCGCCGCATCCGCCTCGTTCCAGCAGATGAGGCGCACGGTCTTCTGCCGGGCGGAGGATGACTGCGTCATGTCGCTTGATAGCATGCGCAGGCGTGAACGGGAAAGCGAAAAGGCCCGCGGATGGCGGGCCTTTCGTGTGAAGCATACGTTCTAGGCCTGGATCACCTGGCGCTCGTCTTCTGCTTCTTCGACGGAGCCGTAGCGGCGCAGGAGGCTGGGCAGATTCTGCGAGAAGGTGGAGCGCGGCATCACCGTATCGCAACCGGCTTCGACGGCCTTGCTCTTCAACTCGCCCTGGATATGCGCGAGGAAGCCGATGATCGAGGTTCCGCGCTTGAGCTTGGTTTTGATCTTCGGGATCAGCGTCAGCGGCTTGGCGTTCGCGTTGTTCAGGTCGAAGAGGATGAGCGCGGGGCGGTCTTCCTCGCGGGTCTCGGTCAGCTTGGTGATGATGTCCTTCTCCGGCTTGAGGAAGGCGACCTTGATACCCAACTTCTTCGAGACTTCCTGAATTTTGGCCAGGATGAAGAGGTCCTCGATGAAGCAGTAGATCCGGGTGGGGGCATCTTCGCGCATGGGCACCGGCTGGACGTAGTCGGTCTCCGAGTAGAAGCCGCTGTGCGGCATGCCGCGGAAGTCGCCGTTCTGCGAATGGGTGATGGGATCGGCCACGTTGCCATTGGCTCCGCCGCGATAGCTGTGATCCATGGGACCGACGAAGACCTGCTGACGGCGACCCTTGTTCTTGCGGCGTCCGCCGGCGCCGTTCCCGTTGCCATTGCCGGGCATGGGGCGAGAGCCGCCGTTGTAGCTGCCCTGGTTGCCCGGGCTCTTCTGGAAGAAGCGCTTGCCCGACTTCTGTTTTTGCCCCTGATGGTGGGAGGGTGGTGCCTGAGAGGATGTTCCGTTTGTCGGTCCGCCACTGGCGGGGTTGCCATTCTGCGGCGGAGCGCCGTTCTGCTGGCCCTTTGCCTGGCCACCTTTGTTGCGACGGCGGCGTCGGCGGCGATGTCCCTGCCCGGGATGCTGCCCTTGTGGGTTCTGACTCTGCGGGGCGCCATTTTGGGACTGCGCCTGTACGGATCCCTGCGGCTCCGAGGCCGGGGACGGGTTCAGTTCTGTTGTCATTCGTGCACTTCCTGGTGCATTTCTGCGGTAACGATCTTTCTTTCGTGCCGGCGTTCCTTGCTACGAGTTAGTCAATGGGGCGCCGGGAAACATCCTGGGGGCCGGAATGGAGTTCCAGTAATGGGAACGCGCGGCATCCGCGTTATGGCGGTGCTGGCGTGGCAACGTGCTTTCGACGGGCTCGAGCGTATCGTCTGCTCTCAACAGCGTTTTCGTGCTGGCGTTAACCGCTCGTACAGGCTTCCCAGGGCCTGACTGCAGCCCGAAGCACTGATTCGCGGATCATACCGTAATGACTATTCGAAGTAGGGCGAACCCTCAGTCTGGTTCCGGATCCGATCTTTTTCAGGATCTCAAACGTCCGGTCCACGTGAGAGCGTCAGCCGCTCGATAGGCAAGAACAAGCATACTTTGTTGGCCTGCTTCGTGGCAAGTGCAAAAAGTCGCAGGGTGGATGGCGCAAAGGGAGGAGGGCGAGAACACAAGGCAGAAAAACGAGCAAGGAAGCAGGCCTGAGACGAACAACGCCGCCCGCGGTGGACGGGCGGCGCAGTCCAATGGCCAATCACTGGCCTCCCGAAAGCACCGCGCTGATCCGTCATGCAGGCTAAACAGCATGCAGAAAGAACGGTGAAATAAAGTCCGGTGGCGGCAGGGCCTGGTAGGCACCTTACTCTGCTCAGCCGGAAGTAAATCGCCGGGCCCTCTCAAATTTGGGGACCGCGTGCGTCGCTGGCTGCCTTACTACAAAGCAGTTCCCGTGCCAATCCTCAAAATGCTTGTTTGCAATGATTTAGCCGAGCCTCAAGTGGACCGTATCTTCCGATTTCTGGAAGTTGGAATACGGGATTCCGGCTTTTCGTAGCGGCAGTGGGCGGATCAGCGCTGGCATACAGGACAGTAATGCGTGCCGCGACCGGCCACGACGGTACGGCGGATGGCCGTTCCGCAGACCAGGCACGGCTGACTGGTGCGCATATAGACGTAGTGGCGAAGCTGGAAGAAGCCGCGCTCGCCCGCGGCGTCGACGTAATCGGAAACGGAGGAGCCGCCGAGCCGAATGGCTTCGCGCAGCACCGTCTGCACAGCGCCGTGGAGGCGGTCCAGCTCCCGTGTGGTGAGCCGCGAGGCCATGCGGCGCGGCCGGATCTTGGCGCGGAAGAGGCTCTCGTCGGCATAGATGTTGCCGACGCCGTGCAGCAGGGACTGGTTGAGCAGTGCTGCCTTGATGGAGGTGCGCCGGCCGTGGAAGAGCTTGCGGAAGTCGGCT
This sequence comes from Acidobacteriaceae bacterium, assembly GCA_035938355.1. Taxonomy (GTDB): domain Bacteria; phylum Acidobacteriota; class Terriglobia; order Terriglobales; family Acidobacteriaceae; genus KBS-83. The sequence goes on along the minus strand of DASZGZ010000266.1, from coordinate 7,914 downwards.
CTCGAGATGCGCAACGGCTCTGTGCCCGGACCCTGGAAGCCGCGGAGGTCTGCGGCCTCCTCCTTCGTGTCCTCGACGAGGTAGATGCCCATGCGGCCGAAGCGGCGCGCGTCGACGAAGCGCAGCTCGCGCCCGGAACGCAGGACGAGCACGCCGTGGGTGTGGAGCGGGCGGGGAACCGCGGGATCGGCGACGAGGAGGCGGCCGGTCATGCCGAGGTGAACGATCCACTGGACCGGATCGCTTTTGGCATCAGGCGCGAAATCGAAGACGATGTGCTTGCCGACGCGGCGGACGCGCTCGATGGTGCGGCCGGTGAGCGCCTTGGCCATGGCGGCAGGAGGCGTGTTCATGGGTTCTCGTTTGCTCGAAAACCAGACCTCTTCGATGTAGTCGCCGCGGATGCGGGCGTCCACGCCATTGGCTACGGTTTCAACTTCGGGGAGTTCAGGCATCGTTGCGAGTCTTCCAGCTAGACTATCCGTTCCGCGAATGGAGGGTTTGCATGCGAGCGCTTCTTCTGAGCCTCAGCCTTCCGCTGCTGGGTTTGGCCGGCGTACCCTCGCCGGATCATCGGACGCACTTCAGGGAAACGACGATTCGCGTCGGCAACGGGCCAAAATGGATCTCGGTCGGCGACGTGAATCATGACCGCAACGCTGACCTCGTAGTGGCCAATGCCGATAGCGGAACGGTCACTGTGTTGCTCGGCAACGGGAAAGGGCAGTTTCACGAAGCTCCCGGCTCGCCGTTTGCCGCCGGACATCTTCCGAACGACATTGCGATCACCGATATGAACGGTGACGGAAACCCTGACCTGGTGATTGCGGACCATCAATCGCCATTCATAACGATTCTGCTCGGCGACGGGAAAGGTGGCTTCCGTCCTGCGCCGGGATCACCGGTAGATGTTCATTCCCACCCACATCCGCATGGCGTCGTCGCGGCCGATTTCAATGGAGATGGACACCCGGACGTGGCAACGGACAGTTGGGGCACAAACCAGATTGAGTTACTGCTCGGCGATGGCAGAGGCAGTCTGAAGACGCCGGGGCGATACTTCGCGACAGGGCGTCGTCCCTACGAACGATTGCGCTGCGCCGATTTCAACGGAGACGGTCTTCCAGACATCGTGACGACGAATCTCGATGATGGTACGGTCACGGTTCTGCTGTCGGATGGAAAGGGCGGCTTCCGCAATGCTTCCGGATCTCCCTTCCCGGCTGGAGCAAAGCCGTGGCAGGTCGCCATCGACGATGTGAATGGGGATGGGAAATTCGACTTGCTGATTATTCCCTATGAGCGGGACATTCCGGACGCCTCTCAGAATGCGGTAACCATGTTGCTGGGGGATGGAAGGGGTGCCTTCAGGACAATGCCAGGTTCGCCTCTGCCGCTGCAGGGGTGTCACGGACCCGACGGCGTGACCGCAGGCGATCTGCGAGGCGACGGACGGCATGACATCGTTGTCGCTTGCGCCGAAAGCAGGAACCTGACGATCTTTGAGCGCGACGGCGACGGTCGCTTCATTTCGTCCAGCCAGCCTTTCAAGGGAGGCTGGGGTGCCGTGGCTTTTGCTGATCTGAGCAATAACCATCGGGGCGAGCTCATCACGGCAAACAATGAGGACGGGACAATCACGATCTTCTTTCCCGACTGAGCTGCCTTCCCGATTGGCCCATGTCGCCTTCTGATACATCTCACGTGGACGCTTTGTCCAGGCACTTCCGCCGTATATCATCAGCTTTGGCGCCGGGCGAAATTGAATCTGTTATAGATGCGGCAATTGCCCGGTCCGGTGCGATGCCGGCGGTGCCTTCCCCTCAGTTGGCCAGCAACTCCACTGACCGCGACCGGTCGGGACTGGCGGGAGTCTGGCAACGGCAAAAGACAGAGTTTCGGGAGACATAGAGTTCAGGATGCGAGCGAAGACTGCGGTTGTATTGGGCGCCCAGTGGGGCGATGAGGGCAAGGGCAAGATCGTAGACGTGCTCTCGGAGCGCTTTGCCGTGGTGGCGCGTTATGCAGGCGGCCACAATGCCGGCCACACCGTGATCATTCACGGGAAGAAGTTCATTCTGCAGCTGGTGCCCTGCGGGGTGCTGCGGCCGGACTGCCTGGCGGTGATCGGCAACGGAGTGGTGCTGGACCCGATGGCCTTCCTGAAAGAGGTCGAGAAGCTGGACGGCCTGGGCGTGAACACGAAGGGGCAGCTGTTTGTCTCGAATCGGGCGCAGGTGATCCTGCCGTATCACCGCATGATCGAGCTGGCGAGCGAGAGCGCGCCGGGGCGGACGAAGATCGGGACAACGAGCCGCGGCATCGGCCCGGCGTACGAAGACAAGATGCACCGCAACGGGCTGCGCGTCGTAGACCTGCTGAACAAGAACCTGCTGAAGACGCACATCGAGAACGCCTGCAACGAGAAGAACGCGATTGCGCATGCGCTCTTCGGCACCGATCCGCTGGATCCGGCGCAGATCTACGACGATTACTCGGAGGCCGCAGAGAAGGTTCGGCCTTACGTGAGGGACACGGCCGCTCTGCTGAACAAAGCGATCGACGAGGGCAAGAGCGTGATGTTCGAGGGCGCGCAGGGGACACTGCTCGACATCGACCACGGAACCTATCCCTTTGTCACTTCGTCCTCGGCGACGGCGGGTGGAGCAGTGACCGGCACGGGTGTGGGACCGACGCGGATCGGCACGGTGATCGGTGTGACCAAGGCCTACGTGACGCGGGTAGGCGAAGGGCCGTTTCCGACGGAGATCCACGATGCGATGGGCGAGGAGCTGCGGCGACGCGGACAGGAGTTCGGCGCGGTGACCGGGCGGCCACGGCGCTGCGGCTGGCTGGATCTGCCGCTGCTGCGTTACTCCAACATGATCAACGGGACCGAGTGGCTGGTGGTGACCAAGATGGATGTGCTCGACACGATGGCCGAGATCCCGGTATGCACCGGCTATCGTATCGACGGCAAGGAGACCGACCTGATCCCCGCGGACGTGAGCGGATTGGAGCGCATCGAGCCGATCTATACAAAGCTTAAGGGCTGGGAGACGAATACGGAGGGCGTGCGATCCTTCGAGGAACTGCCGAAGCTGGCGCAGGAGTATCTTCGCTTTCTGGAGCGGGAGTCGGGCGCGAAGATCGGGATGGTTTCGACGGGGCCGGACCGCGAGCAGACGATGGAGATGCCCGGCTTCCGGGCGGCGCTGGACGCCATGCAGGCATAGGGCGCGGCTTACCGCGGCTACAATCCTCCTATCCCTACATTTCGGAGACATCTTGCTCGCGACGCGGGTGTCTACTGAAGGAGAGAACGATGGTCAGCTTCACTGTCAGGATGCGTTTCGATGCCGAGGACCGCGAACAGGTGACGGAGCTGCTGCGCTCGCTCGCCGAGGAGTCACGCCGGGAACCGGGCTGCGTGGTCTATGTGCCGCACCGCATCGAAGGCGAGCCGGACACGGTGCTGATCTATGAACAGTATGCGGACGGAGCGGCGCTCGATGCGCACCGGGCCAGCGCGCACTATCGCCGTTACGCAATCCAGGGGCTGTACCAATTGCTGCGGGAGCGGGCAAGCGAAAACCTCAGTGCGCTCATCTGACGCAACATTAAGTAATCATTAAGTAGTAGAGAAGAACGAAAGATCACCATGTTTCGAAGTTTTTCCGAGCGATTTTTTCCAGATGAAGGAGCCGCGCGCCGCTCGGCTGCATCGAAGTGCATCGCGGGTAAATCCACTGCGGCACCGTTCACCCATCGTTATGCGCAGTCCAGCGCATCTTTTTGACTGAGAGTTTGGCCCCGGAATACCATCCATACGCTTATGCATCCCCATCGCAGGGCCCGAGGGTTGACCGCACGAGACGGAGCCATCCTGCTTATTCTGGCGGCTCTCCTGCCATTCTTTGCGCTTCCGGCGCGGGCAGCGGCTGTTCCCCTGCTGCACCGGGAAGATCGTTTACACAAAGAGATCGAAAATCTGGAATCGCAATGGCGCACGGCGCTGATGCAGAACGACGTTGTGACCATCAACCGGCTGCTGGCGGACGACTACCTGGGCATCAACCCGAATGGGACGCTTGAAACCAAGGCCGATGCGCTGGCGCTGCGCCGCTCCGGCACGGTGAAGATCTCAAACATCGATCCGATCAACCTGAAGATACGGGTCTATGGCGACACCGCAGTGGCGACTTCGCAGGTCGAGCTGCAAGGGCATGATGGGGAGCGCGACATCAGCGGGCGCTACCACTACACGCGGGTCTACAGCCATAAGTCGGGGGAGTGGAAGGTGGTGAGCTTTGAAGCGAGCCGCATTCCGCCTGGTAGCAAGCACTAGCCCGCTACGATCAGGATGCTGCGAGAGCTGCATCGGCGATGAGCGCTGCTTCCGCCGCGGCCCGCACCTGATGCACCCGCACGAGCGACGCACCCATAAGGATGGCAATAGTGTTTGCCGCGAGCGTGGCATGGTCACGCGCGGAGACGGGCGCGCCTGCTGTTGCTGCATAGAGTGGCGCGAGCGTGTGGCCGAGGAAGCTTTTGCGTGATACGCCGGCGAGCAGTGGCTGGCCGAGTGTGGCGAGCTCGGGAAGGCCGAGTAGAAGCGGGTAGTTTGCATCCTGCACCTTGCCGAAGCCGAAGCCGGGATCGAGAACGATGCGTTCCACCGCGATGCCTGCCGCGATGGCCGCGCTGAGGCGCTCGGCCAGTTCGCGCTTTACCAGCGGCAGGACTTCCTCCGGTGTGAGCCGCGGCAGGGACTTCCATTCGTATGGGCGGCCGCGGGCGTGCATCAGGATGACGCCGCATTGGAGCTCCGCACAGGTGGCGGCCATCGCGTCGTCCCAGAGCAGGCCGCTGACATCGTTGACGATCTCGGCTCCGGCGGCAACGGCAGCGCGCGCGGTGGCGGGGCGGTAGGTGTCGATAGAGAGCAGAGCATCGGGTTTCACCTCGCGGATCGCTGCGATGACCGGTACAGCGCGATCGATTTCCTGCTGGGTGGAGATCGCGCCGCTGGCGCCGGGCCGGGTGGATTCGCCGCCGACGTCGACGATGGCGGCTCCTTCCGCGAACATGGCGAGCGCAGCGGTGACGGCCTCTTCGACCGAGCGCAGCAGGCCGCCATCGGAGAAGGAGTCGGGCGTCACGTTCAGGATGCCGACGACGCGCGTGACGGCGCCCAGCGCGAGCGAGCGCGTGCGTAGCTTCCACTCGAAATGCGCGCGGCGATGCATGTGGGGTCAGGGTATCAAGATGCGCGCTTGATACACTCCGCGTGCATGCACTGCCGCGCGCTCCCCTCCATTGCTCTCCTGCTGCTGGCGCCGTTTGCGCTGGCGGCGCAGTCCACGCATCACCGCATTCACGTGCGCAAGGGGCCGGCGCTGGCCATCCAGGTGAACCGGCTGCTGGCCGAGCCGGATGTTGCTGGTTCGCACTGGGGCGTGTCGGTGACCACGCTTGAGGGCAAGCAGGTTTTTGCGCTGAACGATGGCCAGCTCTTTGAGCCGGCTTCGAACGCGAAGATGTTTACCACTGCGACGGCTGCGGCGCTGCTGCCGCTGTCGCTGACGTACACGACGAATGTGGTGGCGGAAGGAACGATCGACGGAAGCGGGACGCTGCATGGCGACCTCGCGATCCTGGGGGTGGGGGATCCGAATATCTCCGGTCGCGTGATGCCCTACAACGCAAAGACGGAGCGCAGCGCTACGCCGCTGGCTGCGCTTGCGGAGATGGCCGACCAGGTGGCGAAGAGCGGCGTGAAGCAGATCGATGGCGACGTAATCGGCGACGACACGTGGTTTCCCGCGGAGCGCTACGGCAGTGGCTGGAGCTGGGACGATCTGCAATGGCTTTACGGAGCGCCCATCACGGCGCTGACGGTGAATGACAACGCGGTTTTTTTGAACGCCGACCCCGGCGCGCAGCCGGGCGATGCGGTGACGCCGCAATGGGACCCAGCGCTTCCTGCCTCGGTTGAGCCCTATTACCGGCTCCAGAACTCATTGACGACGGCCGCGCGCGGAACGGAGGCGAAGTACGGCCTCGATCGTGCGCCGGGATCGCACGATGTGCGCGTTTATGGCGCTATTGCGATCGGCGGAGCGGGACTGCATGAGGGACTGGCGCTGGAAGATCCGGCAGACTTTGCCGCGCGCGCCTTTCTCGGGATGCTGCGCGAGCGTGGCATCGCGGTGACCGGTACGGCGAAGCCGCGACATCGCGACAGTGTGGACGCGGAGGGCCTGCGCAAGGAACAGGAGGAGCCGCTGACGCTGACTCCGTCGACGTTGCAGACAGTAACCACTGCGCCCGCAGGCAAGCGCGTACTGGCCTCGCACGTGTCGCCGCCGCTGATCGAAGACATGACGGTGACCATGAAGGTGAGCCAGAACCTGCATGCGGAGATCACGCTGCGCACGCTGGGCAAGCTGCTGGCGCGCGACGGTTCGCTGGGCCAGGGGACGCGCGTGGTGCGGCAGTTTCTGATCTCCATCGGCATCCGGCCGGAGGATTTCTTTTTCTTCGATGGCTCAGGGCTGTCGAATCAGGACCTGATCACGCCGCGCGCCGCGACGACGCTGTTGGTTTACGCATCACGGCAGCCATGGGTGCAGAGCTGGCGCTCCACGATGCCGGTGGCCGGTGTGGACGGCACGCTTTCCGGCCGATTCACGCATTCGCCGGTGAAGGAGAAACTCGATGCGAAGACCGGCACGCTGGGTGAGGTGCGAGGTCTCTCCGGTTATCTGACAACGGCGTCGGGACGGACGCTGGCGATTTCGATTCTGGTGAATGACCATCAGCCGGATTCGAAGGCGGAGGGGAAGGCGATGGATGAGCTGGTGGAGATGATCTGGAAGGCGGAGTAGCGGGCGCCCGCGATCGGAACAGATAAAATCGTCTCTTGCGCGCTCACTTTCCATGGCTGCTCGGTGTTTTGTCCGGCTTGGTCTTGTCCGGCTTGCTGTTTGCGGCCGGCTGCAACTCGTTGCCGCCAGGGAAGCCACTCGCATCGTTGACGCCGGAGGAGGCCCGGGGCCGGGCGGTGTTTGTCTCTGCATGTGCGCGCTGCCACAATGCGTACGAGACGCAGGCACTGCATGGGCCGAGTCTTTACGGCGTCTTTCGCAAGCCGTATCTGAACAGTGGCGCGCCGGCTCGCGACGATCGGGTGATAGAAGTCGTCCTGCACGGTCGCAACCTGATGCCGCCGGCGGGCGGTAATCTGACGCCGCTGCAGTTACAGGAGCTGCTGCGCTACTTGCATACGCTTTAGCTTGCTTTATGGGCGATTGATGACGAATTCTTCGAATGCGAAATCTCCTGCACCGCAGGCCGAGGATCGCGGATTGCTGCCGGCGATGGCCGGCATTGCGCTCTATATGTTTGTGCTGGCGGGCGTGGTCGGCTTTGGCGCGGTGACGGGGCGGTTCCCCCGCATATTTGTCATCCTTTGCGTGCTCTTTGTGGCGGCGGCAGTGGGGCTGATCCGGCTGTATCGTTGGGGATGGGCGCTGACGGCGGCGGCCAGCTTTCTATTGATGAGCTATGGCGTGTGGGCCTACCTTCACACGCGCATGGCGGCTGCACTGGTGATGTCGTTCCTGAACCTGGTTTTCTTTCTGTACCTGGTGCGGCCCGAGGTGCGGGAGCGGCTGCGTTGAGGTTGCGCCACGGTTGCTAATAGAATCTGTCTGGTCTTGAAAAAGACGGAGGCCCCGGGACCCGTGCAGTCGTTTCTTTCAGAGATCCTTCGCAAAACAGGGATTCCAAGGGATCAGAGCCTCCTAGTTGTATGCGGTGGAGAGTTTGACCGCGATACGCTGCTGGAAGAGGGATACACCGCGGTTACGATCTCGAACCTGGACGAGCGCGTGCGCGGCGATGAGTTTG
>DASZGZ010000265.1:0-3738 GCA_035938355.1 Acidobacteriaceae bacterium | reverse complement strand
CCAGCCTCATACAGGGTCGAGGAACGGCTGCCTCCAGTTGGAATTGGGTCGGTGAGCGCGTTTCCCGTCAAAGTGTTTCCACCGATCGCAGTCAGTCCCGGGATCACGACCCCACGGCTCTCATAAGTTCCATAGAGATCGACCTCAGGCTTCGCGGCATTGGCGGCACTCGCGACCTGCCGCTCGCCGTTGGTGACTTGCAAGCGTGCCGCCTGCACGTCAGGGCGCTTCTCCCACGCATCCTTGACCAGATCAGGAAGCGGCGGTTGGGGCTCGGCTTGCGGCGGCAAGAGCGGGTCCGTCGCCACGATTTCAGGCGTGCTGCCCGGTGTCCCGGTGAGCGACTGCGGATCAAGCAGCGTTCGCAGAATCACCTGCTGCTGATCTCGTAAAGCGATCGCCTGGGTGAGCACCAGCTGAGTGCTCGTCACGAGTGATTGCGCCCGCGCTACCTCGACGGGTGGAAGGCGTCCCACGTTCAACTGTTCCTGGTCGTTATGCAACAACAACTCGGCCGCCTTGAGCGCCTGCTCCTGCACTTTGACCGAATCCTGCAAGCTAACCAGGTCGATATACAGGTTGCTTACCCCAGTGATCGTGGTGATGATCTGCTGCTCCAACACCGCCGCAGAGATTTTTTGGTTTGTCTTCGCAATGGCGATATAGCGGGTGTTGTTCGCGTGCCCGGCGCCGCGCCAGAGTGGTTGAGCGATGAGGGCATAGGCATTCGGGTGGGAAAACGGAACCGCGCTGGAGCGCCCCGAGTAGAAGCTCTGCACGAAGTCGTTGACACCCAACTGGATCGTAGTTCCCGGGCTGAAGCCCTTGGTCAGCAAGGTATCACCAAGGGTATTGTCGGTTATCGCCGTGTCGGCCGGCGATCCAGCGCCCCCTGTGGCGGATGTGAGCGAGACTGCCGGGTTACGCCGCAACCACCCGTAGCGGCCCAGCAGCTGCGCGTCGAAGCCGGGCACCAGCGATCCACTTGAATATGGAGTCGGACTGAGAGACAAGGAGTGTGATCCCTCCAGCACTCGGCTCGTGTTGTAGGACGAGGACACTGTCGAAGCAGTCGGATCCACGCTCAGCGGAGAGAGGCCGGGAGAGGAGAAGCTGAGCAGGGGCACTGCGGCGGGCGCTTCGCCGGACGGCGTATCCGCCACCGTGTAATTGATCGGGCGAGGGAATCCACCACCCTTTGTCAACGGGACGCTCAGGCCCGCGATCGTCTGATCGATTTGTTCCAACTCGATGTCGAGGTTATTTTTCAGCGCCATCTGCAAGGCTAGCTGCAGGCTCAAGCACAGCGGGCCACCCGGTAAGTTCGCGGGCTCGGGGGCGGGCGTCTGCGCCAACAATCGCGACGCCTGAGGTGCATGCGAACGTGCGGTCGCAGCTTGGAACGTGACCGCGGGCGATTGCGCCGCCGCCACACACGCTGAGGCAACGCCCAACACGAAGCACATGAAGGCCTGTCGCACGCCAGAGCGTCTATTGGAGTTCCGAAAGAAACAGCTCATCTCGCGCAGCCCTCTCCCAGGGCAGCTTACCGCTTTAATCCTGACTGCCGCTGCGTTTTGCTGCCGCACTTGAGCACCGCAGTTATTTGTTGCCGCTACTCTGGGTCTGTCCGTCCTGGCCGCCACTCTTCCCTCCCGCAGTCGGATCTGAATTGCCACCCTGCTGCCCAGCGGGCGCAGGCCGTGTGGTCACGCGGGCTCCCTGCTTCACGAGATCGTTGGGGTTCACCACGACGACGTCGCCGTCTTGCAGTCCAGCGGTGATGTACACCTGCGTACCCAGGTCCCGCCCCACGTGGACTGGCCGCATCTGGATGACGTTGTTCTGTACCACAGGCACAAATTGACCGCGGGCCGTCGTAAGCAGGCTGTCGCCCGAGATCAAGATGCCCGGGCCAGGAGCCTTGTAATGCATCTGTGTGGAGGCGAACATGCCGGGCCGCAAGCGGTGCAGGGCATCCGTTATCTGAATCTCGGCGAGCAGGGTTCGGGTCTGTTGGCTGAGAGAGTCACTGCTCCGAACCACCTTGCCCTTGAACGTCTGCCCCGGCAACTCAGAAAAGGTCAGGTCCACTGGCTGGCCGGTCTGCACGAAAGACGCATCCTGCTCGGGCACGGAGACAAATACTTCCAGGCTGCCGAGGTCCACAACGTCGAATAATTCGCCGCCCTGCGCGCCGCCCGTCGGCGGCCCGCCTGTGGGGGCGGGAGAGGCAGGCGCCAGACCCTGTGCGGCTCCCGAAGCCGCCACCAGATTGCCAACCTCGACGTTGCGGGCCGTGATCGTGCCGTTGATTGGCGAGCGAACCTGCTCGAAGTCAGCTAGAGATTGCTCACGAGCCAACGCTGCCTCTGCTCCCTTCTCCGCATTTTCCATCGCCTGCAGGTTCGATTGTGCCGATTCGACGGCTGCCAGCGTGACATCGTCCTCCTGCTTGGACAAAATGCCGTGAAGCACCAACGTATGCACCCGGGTATAAGTTGCCTGCTGCAGCCGCAGTGTGGATTGAGCAGTCGACACGCTGTCTTTGCTTTGCTGTACAAGCGCAGCCTGCTGCGCCACCGACGAGTCCAGTTCCGGCGCCGAGATTATTCCCAGCAACTGCCCTTTGCGCACCGTATCGCCCAGGTCCACATAGCGGGCCTTCAAATATCCTGACACGCGCGCGTAGATGTGCGCAGCACGAAGCGGAGTCACTGTGCCCGGCAACGTTACCTCCTGCTCCGAGCTTGCGTTATGGACTGCCTGCACTTCAACGGTTGGGAGCGCGTTCTGCTGCTGCCTGGCCTTGGCGTTCACTGCCTGATTCCGATTGTGGTGAGGCAGCCAGCCCACCAGCAGAGCCAAACCCAGTACCGCGATCGCCACCAGAGTCCATAACATCCATCGGCCGTGTTTCCGCTGCGGTTGAGCCCCATGCTGCGGATCTTCAACCATGGGCGTTCCTGTGGCACCGTTTGCGCTCATTGGTGCGCTCCTTGAGTCTCGTGCTCGATTCGCTTCTCCCAGTTCACCGGCGGCTTCTTGCTCATCAGCGAGTACATGACCGGCACGATAAATAGAGTGCCCACCGTAGCGAACATGAGCCCGCCGATAACTGCCCGTCCTATTGGCGCGTTCTGCTCGCCGCCCTGGCCCAGCGACAGCGCCATCGGGAGCATACCAATGATCATCGCCAGCGCCGTCATGCACACCGGCCGCAGCCGGGTCGAGCCCGCGATCAGCGCCGCCTCCTTTGAGTCCTTACTGCCCTCGCCTTCGCCGCGCGATTCGTTGGCAAAAGTGACAACCAGGATGCTGTTGGCGGTTGCAACGCCAATGGTCATCAGCGCGCCCATCAAGGAGGGCACGTTGAAAGTGGTCTGTGTGAGAAACAGCATCCATACGATGCCCGCGAAGGCTCCCGGAAGCGCCATGAGAATGATGAACGGTATGCTCCAGGACTGGAAGTTCGTCGCCATCAAGAGATACACAAACACGACCGCCGCGGCGATCCCGATCTCCAGGTTGGAGAAGGATGTGTTCATCGTCAGCACCTGACCGCTTAGAACGATCTGCACCCCAGGGGGCAGGTGCTGTGAATTTTTCTTGATGATCTTTTGCACATCGCCGGCCACCCCGCCAAGATCGCGCTGCTCTACGTTCGCGAACACATCCATTACGGGGAGCGCGTTGTAGTGCGAAACCGTCAGCGGCGAAACCTGCCGCTCAGTCTCC
>DASZGZ010000264.1:0-5418 GCA_035938355.1 Acidobacteriaceae bacterium | reverse complement strand
CAGCTCGTGACCGTGAAGAGCTTCGATGAGCAGCCGAACGCGAGCCTGTCGGCGTACGACCTGATGCACTTCGACGCGGATGAGGCGGTGCCCGCGATGACGCTCACCGGTGCACTCAACGAGGTCACAACCACGTGGACTCCGGAGCCCGATCTGCTCGCGGACGGCGCCACCGACACACATTTTGTGGTCGAGGTTGAATCGGATGGCAGTGCGCATCTGCGCTTTGGAGATGACACCAATGGACGCAGTCCCGAGTCTGGAACCGTCTTCACCGCTTCGTATCGCATCGGCAATGGAAGTGCGGGGAATGTTGGGGCGGAGAGCCTGATCTTTCTTGCCGCGGACCCGCGCATCCAGTCCTGCACCAATCCGCTGCCGGCTACCGGTGGAACCGATCCGGAGACCACCGATCAGATCCGTCGCCGCGCACCTCAGGCCTTCCTGACTCAGGAGCGAGCCGTGACGATGACGGATTACGCAACCGTCGCAGAGATGAACTCCCAGGTGGATGAAGCTGTTGCGACGCTGCGCTGGACAGGAAGCTGGTATACGGTCTTCGTCACTGCCGAACCAAAATGTGCGGGCAACCTGACGACGAGCCTTCGCAAGGCTTTGACGCGCAACATCGACCGCTACCGGCTGGCCGGACAGGACATCCAGCTCGAATCGCCGCAGTACGTTTCGCTTCAGATTGAGCTGACCGTCTGTGTGAACCCTGCGTACTTCCAGAGTCACGTCGAGACGTCTCTGATGCAGGTGCTTGGCAGCAAGGCTCTGCCCGACGGGCAGAAGGGCCTCTTCTATCCCGACAACTTCACCTTTGGGCAGACCGTCTATCTCAGCCCTATCTACGCTGCCGCGGGCAAGGTGGCAGGGGTGGACAGCGTCACGGCAACCGTATTCGAGCCACAGGGAATCAAGACCACGCGCTATCTGGCTGCGGGGGAGATTCCTATTGGACCACTCCAGGTGGCGCGCCTGGAAAACGACCCCAGCCTTCCCGATCATGGCCAGTTGAGCCTCGTGATGCGAGGCGGCAAATGAGGACGCTGTGAGTTGCCAAAATAATTGCAACGGAAGCGCCAACTGCACCTGCGGATGCTGCTCCGGCATCAGCGTGATGACGCCGCAGGGCGAATGCAATTTGCCCGGGCTCTCGTCGATCGCCTATCGGACGGGGACCTGGGCCACGTTCAAGGAGTCGATGCTGGCGCGGCTCTCGAGCGCTAACTATCCGGCGCTGGGTTATTTGAAGACGCGCGACGATGACGATTTCAGCATCGCGTTGCTCGACGCGACGTCGGTGGTGCTCGATATTCTCACCTTCTACCAGGAGCGGCTGGCGAACGAGAGCTATCTGCGGACGGCGACGCAACTGCGATCGCTGACGGAACTGGCGCGGCTCATTGGTTATCAGCCTGCGCCGGGTGTTGCAGCATCCACGTATCTGGCCTTCAGTCTGAAAGCTGCGACAGGTCTGCCGCCGAGTACTGCAACAAGCGCCATCACGATTCCCCAGGGAACGCAGGTGCAGAGCGTGCCCGCGCAGGGACAGAAGCCGCAGACGTTTGAGACATCTGCTGACATCCTTGCCAAGGCCGACTGGAATGCGCTGCCCGTACAGACAGGCGTTCCGTGGCTCCCGCCGGGAACAAATGGGCTCTATCTCAGCGGAACGACAACGCAACTGCAACTGGGGGACTCGCTGCTCATTCTCGGAGCCGATCGAGAGAACTGGAACCCCAGCAGTCCTGCACCGAGTGAGCAATGGGATGTGGTGGTGCTCAACAATGTGGTGGTAGACAAGGCTCGCAATCTCACTTACGTAGCGTGGGACGAGCGCTATTCTCACGCTTCGGGAAGCGGCGACTCGGGAGACCCCTCCTCCTGGGCAACGGCGAAGGTCTTCGCTCTTCGTCAGAAGCTGGGGCTGTTCGGGAACAATGCGCCGAGCCCGAATCTCTTCGTCGATGCTCGACACAAAGATCAGACCAGCCTTCCCGCTCTCATCGATGCCTCAGCCGCCGTGTGGAAATGGAAGTGGAACAACTTCGCAATCCCAAATAGCGACCACATCTACCTGAACGCGCCGAGCCCCAAGGTGGTTGTGGGGAGCTGGTTTGCTTTGACGCAAACGGCCACAAGGCTGAGTTACACGTCCAAAGGCGGCAAAGGGGGTTTTCCTCGCCCGCACCTGCTGCAGTACCAGCGCGCACAACTTTACAAGGTCAAGCAGGCTACCTCTCTATCACTGGCCGAGTACGCCCTTTCTATGAAAGTGACGGAACTCGCAGCCGATTACGAGGATCCGAATATCCAGGAGTTCCCGCTGCCGGCGACCGAGGTTTGGGCGCAGAGCGAAGAGCTCGCCGTGCCCGAACAACCGCTCGATCATCCTCTTTACGGAGCAAGGCTCGATCTCGAAGAGCTTCGTCCCGACCTTGCTGGTATTCAAGCGATCGCTGTCACGGGCAAGAGCCAGAAGCTCAGCGTCAACACCGGAGTTTCCCCATTACTTGCCTTCACGCCCGATGACGGCTCCGCCGATCTCACTCTTCATCCCGAAGACGTGGTGACCATTCTCGATCCCACGCCGCTGCCGCTCGACGCAGCAGGCGCCGTGCCGGACTGGGCTAACAACGGTACGCAACGCGACCTGCGCGTACTCGATGCAAATGGCAGAACAGGCACCATCAAGAAGGCGCGGCTCTCCGATTTCACTCTCGCTCTGTCCGCCAGCAGCGATCCTGTGACACAGGAGTTTGCTCTCGTCTCGGCTGTTTCTATCATCACCAAGCCTTATCCGCACACGCAGATCCTTCTCAAATCGAGTTTGCTGTACTGTTACGACCGCAGCGTGACCACCGTGAATGCCAATGTCGGACTGGCTACGAATGGCGCCTCGGTAAGCGAGATCATGGGCAGCGGATCGGCGGCAACGCCCAATCAGAAATTCAATCTGAAGCAGTCGCCACTTACCTTCGTCCAGTCGCCGACGCCCACAGGCAGGCTCAGCACACTGCAGGTGACAGCGAACTCTGTGAAGTGGAGCGAAGTGCCAAGCCTGTACCAGCAAGGGCCAGCGAAGCAGGTCTTCGCCACACTGAATCAGCCTGGCGGCGGCACGATGGTTCTCTTCGGCGACAACGTCGAAGGCGCCACGCTTCCCACGGGGCAAAACAATATTCAGGCGAACTACCGCATCGGTTCCGGAGTGGCAGGCAATGTCGGCGCAGGGTCCATCACGACGCTCATCGACCGGCCGTTGGGAGTGAGCGGCGTGAACAACCCGATGGCTGCGACCGGAGGCCAGGATGCGCAATCCGTCGACGACATCCGCTCCGATGCGCCACTTTCGGTTCTTACGCTGGGCCGCGCTGTTTCCATCACTGACTATCAAAATTATGCGAGCACCTTTGCCGGCATCGCCAAGGCATACGCCATCTGGATTCCGAGCGGTCCGGGGCGCGGTGTCTTCCTGACCGTGGCTGCTGCGGGCGGATCAGCTCTTCCGCCCGGCAATCCTACGCTCGGCAATCTGATCACGTCGCTGCACGACTACGGGAATCCGCTCATCCCGATTTATGCCGTGTCGTTTCTCGAGACGCTCTTCAGTCTCGAAGCCGATATCGCCTACGACCCCGCCTACGACCAGGCAGCGGTGCAGGCTGCCGTGCTCCGGGCGCTGCGCCAGCACTACAGCTTCGCTGCGCGCAGTTTCGGCCAGGGAGTTTCGGACGATGAGGTTTCGGCTTTCATTCAGGCCATTCCCGGCGTGATTGCCGTGAATGTGAAGAAGCTCAAGGCTGGAGCCACCAGCGCCGGCGGCGATCTCACGAGCGGGACGTGGTCTGTCTTTGCCTATAACAACTGGCTTTCGCAGCAGGTGTCGATCAGCCGTCCCTGTTCCGGCTCGCCCACGCGCATCTGTCCCTACCTGCCGGTGGCGAACCCGACGGCACTCCCATCTCCAGCGGAGATTCTCGTTCTCGATCCGAATCCCAAGAGCGTCGTGCTGGGGGTGATGGCGTGAGCTTCGACCTGTTCAGCCTGCTGCCTGCGGTCTACAGAATCCGCGATGCGCAACTGGCGCAGTCGCAACCGCTGCTGACACCCGCGGAGACCGCTCAGCTGAGCGCGCTCCAGGGGCTGCAGCCGCCGCTCTCCTCCGACCAGCAGGCGCAGTTGGACGCGCTCGCAGCGAAGGCCTCCCGCGGGCCGCTGGAATCGCTGCTGATGGTGATCCAGGAGCAATTGGAAATTGTTGCGGAGGATCTGGATCAGCTCTACGACGACCAATTTATCGAGACATGCGCGCCTTGGGTGATCCCATACATTGGCGATCTGATTGGGTACCAGGCGGTGAAGGGAATTGCGCCTTCGATCGACAATCCCCGCTCCGAAGTTGCCGATACCATCTCCTTCCGCCGCCGCAAGGGCACTGTCCTTGTGATAGAGCAACTGGCGCGTGATGCGACCGCGTGGGGAGCGCATGCCGTCGAGTTCTTTCGCATTCTGGGCGATACGCAGTATATGAATCACATTCGCCTGTGGAATCACTACGCGCCAAACGTGCGACGCTGGGAGCCGGGCCTCTTTATCGGCACGGGCTTCGACCGCACTTCGCATCGTGTCGATGTGCGGCGCATCGCCTCGCGTCGCGGACGCTACAACATCCAGAACGTCGGCATCTTCCTCTGGTCGTTGAACGCATACCGCATCACGCAGTCGCCCGCTGCTGTGACGACGGCTGATCCGCTTTGCCTGCGTTTCAACTCGCTCGGCATGGACATGCCGCTGTTCCATCGAGCGGTCTCGCAGGGGGAAGAGATTACCGCGGCTGCGCAGCCCGTCAATGTGGCCGACCGTCTGCGCCGCCGCGTGCTGTGCGCGGATGTGCAGAAGGGAGTGGGCGCCGCGTACTACGGAGAAGGCAACAGCCTCGCCATCTATCTCGACAATCAGATCCTCAATCCATACGAGATCGAGGTGGCTAATTTGTCCGGAGCCGACGGCTCATGGGTGAATCGGCCGGGCACGGGCAGTCCTTATCGTGCTGTTATCGATCCGGAGTTGGGACGCCTTGCCGTGACGCCTTCTGCGACTGGCGCCATTCCGAAGGTGCAGGTGTCGTATCACTACGGCTTCAACGGCGACATGGGCGGAGGTGAATATGCGCGTGCCTCCAGCTTCACCGTAGAGAATCAGGCGGCAGTCTTTCCATTCCCGGATACAGCGAGCACGCCCCGCTACGCCACGCTGCAGGCCGCGATTGATTTTGCGATTGCGCAGTTTCCGGAGAACGGCGAGGCGGCAGTCGAGATCGACGCGAGCCACACCTATCCGGAGACGGGCACGCTGGCCCTTACCGTCGATCTGTCGGCCGGCACCACGCTCGAACTTCGCGCCGCGGAT
>DASZGZ010000263.1:0-2441 GCA_035938355.1 Acidobacteriaceae bacterium | reverse complement strand
TGGCCTATGGTTGCGGGCTGCGGGCCGGCGAGGTGGTGCGGCTGCGGGCGGGTGACATCGACAGCGAGCAAATGATCATCCGCATCGTGCAGTCGAAGGGCCGCAAGGACCGGCACGTGATGCTGCCGGCGGAAGTCCTCGCGCTGTTGCGGCAATGGTGGAAGGCGGGGCCGACCGCGTACAACAACGGCGTCGCGCCCGAACACCGCTGGCTGTTTCCAGGCCGCAGTAAGCATCAGCCACTGACCACGCGTCAGTTCAACAGGTTGTTCAAAGAGGCTGCCAAAGCCGCGGGGCTGCGCAAGACGGTCCCGCTGCATTCGCTTCGCCACAGCTTCGCGACTCATCTGCTCGAACGCGGCAGGGACATTCGCGTGATTCAGGCCTTGCTCGGACATTCCAAGCTGGAGACGACAGCCCGCTACAGTCGCGTGGCGATCGGACTGATTGCCAAGATCGAGAGTCCCCTGGAAGGCCTAAGCGCGCCGCGCCGCAGGCGTACGAAGCGAGACAGCGAGGAGCCGCCGGCGCCGTAGCGCCGCCGGCCGTGGTTCGACCTGCTCTGGAGGTCGCGGACATCCTCCGCGATCACGGCTCTGCTTGGCGTGAAGCCAATCAGGGGCATGTGAGTCTCGCGCAATTGAAGGTGATGAGTGCGATCGAGCGCTGTCGCACGGCAGCGCTCGGGGGGCACGTCGCACGCTGCGAGAACGCGGCGTGCGGCTACACGGAGATCGCGTACAACTCCTGCGGCAACCGGCATTGTCCGAAGTGCCAGGGTGCGGCGTCACGCCGATGGCTGGCCGACCGCGAAGCGGAGCTCTTGCCGGTGCCCTATTTTCACGTCGTCTACACGCTGCCGAGCGAGTTGCGTGACATCACCTACCAGAACAAGCGCGTGATCTATAACCTGCTGATGAAGGCCGCGGCCGAGACAACGCTCGTCGTCGCCGCCGATCCCAAGCGCCTTGGCGCACGGATCGGTGTCACGGCCGTGCTGCACACTTGGGGCTCGGCGCTCACCCATCATCCGCACGTGCATATGATCGTGCCGGGCGGTGGACTCTCGCTCGATAACACGCGATGGATCGCCGCGCGCTCCAACTTCCTCGTGCATGTCAACGCGCTGGCGCGCCTGTTCCAGGGCAAGATGCTGGCGATGCTCATGCATGCACATGACGCCGGCGAGCTAAAGTTCTTCAATACCCATGCCGGACTCGCCGACAAGAAAACGTTCAAGCGCTTCATCGCCCCGCTGCGGCGCATCCAGTGGGTGGTCTACTGCAAGGCGCCGTTCGCAGGGCCTGAGCAGGTGCTGCGCTATCTGTCCCGTTACACCCATCGGGTCGCCATCTCCAACCGCCGCCTCGTTGCGGCCGACAGCGAGGCGATTGCGTTCCGCTGGAAGGACTATCGCCTCAACGGCGCCCACCGCTGGAAGACGATGCGGCTTCACCCGCACGAGTTCATCAGGCGTTTCCTGCTGCACGTGCTGCCCAAGGGCTTCCACCGCATCCGCCACTACGGCCTCTTTGCCTCCACCAACCGCGCCCAGAGCATCGCGACGGCCCGCGCACTCCTCGATGTCGCCCCACCTGCCGCCGACCAGCAACAGCAGCCGGATGTCGCGCCGGACGCGCCACGCGTGCTGCCTTGCCCATGCCCGTACTGTGGCGGGCGCATGATCGTCATCGAGGTGTTCGCGCGCGGCTGCCAGCCGACCTGGCGGCCGACACCGAGCAGGATCGACACGTCATGACCAAGACCTCCTGTGAGCGTTTCTGTTTTCCTAGTCCGATGCGCTGGCTCCACGCCGGTGGCGATCTCGCTCAACCCAGCGGCATCCATCAGTGCGCGCATCGTGCATTGCTACGCTCCGAACGCTCCCCCAAAAGCCTATTGCACTCTCCTGAACTGCCGTACTTGCGGACACACAGGCCGAATTCTGCCAGCCCCACCCCTATCATCAACGTCGGCGCCAGCATCAAATCCCCATAGGACTCGCTGCACGGGCGGTGCCCAACTTCCCGCGACTTCGTGCCTTGGCGCTTTTTGGACGCCGGTCAGTTGAGCGTGCGGAGCCTCCTTGTTGCCGGCGTCCAAAAACCAGCACAATACCTGCCATACAGGTCCATGCTGCTGCATGTGCGCAGATGGCTCAACCAAAAGCGGTTATGTGTCGATCTCGTTCATGAAGATGATTGAAACTCGATGAGATGTTTCGTATTTTATGGTGCAGGTAACGCTTGCGCGCCGGTTTCGCCGAGCGCACACTCGTCAAGCGTTTTCACAAGAGCTGACGGAGGATGCGACCATGCTACGGGTCAAGCAAGCTTCGAAGCAGAAACGCACGACCAGAGCCGCCGCTGTGAAAGTGCTCGGTGTCGCCGGACTGGGTCTTTCGCTGGTGGGTAGTGCATCCGCATCCACAATGCCCACTG
>DASZGZ010000262.1:0-7390 GCA_035938355.1 Acidobacteriaceae bacterium | reverse complement strand
AGCCCTTCATCGGGCCTTCCTTGGTCTTCGGGTACTGCTGACGGCCACGGCCACGTGGCGGACCGCTCGGACGCTGCGGACGCGGTGCTTCACCCGGAGGCGGCACCAAGCCACCTGGACCGCCACCCATCCCGGGACGCGGACCAAAGCCGGGACGGCCGCCCGGGCCACCCGGACGCTGCCCGAAGCCGGGACGCCCGCCGGGCGCGCCGGTCGGCGCAGAACGGGTCGGATGCATAGGCCGGCGACCTGCCGGGAAGCCTGGGGCTCCGGACGGGGCACCGGGACGCTGTGGATAGCCGGCCGGGCCACCCGGACGCTGGAAGATGGGACGCCCACGCTGGATGACGCCACCTGCGCCAGCAGGTCCGCTGGCAGCCTGCGGAGGCGCCGGACGAGGCGGAGGGGCACTGTAGACCGGCCGTGGGCCGGTCTGCGGCATGATCACGCGCTTGATGGGTGGGGCCGTTGCCGCTGACGTCTCCGGCGCTTCTGTTGCCGGGGCAGCCGGGGGCGGTACAGGCGGAGCGGTGGCCACCGGAGCAGCCGGGGGCGGCGGAGGTGCGACTACTGCAGGCGGCGGAGGCGCCGCAGCGACTGTACGCGCCACGACCGGACTGACCGGAGGCGGCGAAGCAAGAGTCGGGCGCGGTGATGCCGGCGCAGCAGGCGGAGCGGCCATCACAGGAGGACGGGCGACGACGGGGCCGGCGGGCGGCTTCGCAGCGATCGCCGGGGCTTGCGGCGGCGGTGCGACCACAATAGGGGGCGCCTGGCGCGGTTGCGGCACGACGATGCGGCGCGGCGCCGGCACTTCGGCTTTGGTCGGGGCGGGCGTGCTCGCCGGTGTGGCAGACGAGGCCACGGGGGTGGCAGGTGGCGCCGGGGGCGCGGCAGGTCTGGCGGCCGCGGGAGGCGCTGCCTGAGGTCGTGGCGCTGGACGTTCTGCTTCTTCCTTGCGCTGCTGGATCGCCTTCAGAACATCGCCGGGCTTCGACACTCGCGACCAGTCGATCTTCTGCGCTGCGTTCTCGCTCTTAGCCGCAGCGGAGCCGCCGTTGCGGCTGCTTCCGCGCTGGAAATGCGCGCGCACGCGCTGCGCCTCGTCAGCTTCGAGCGAGCTCGAATGCGTCTTGGCGTCCGTTACTCCAACTTCGCGCAGTACGTCCAGAATCGCCTTGCTCTTGACCTCGAGCTCTCTTGCTAAATCGTTGATGCGAACTTTACTCATCCGTCCCTTTACGTGGCACTCTGCCTGTCGTCCCTCAGCTAGTCATAGCAACCTCTTGCTCTGCGGGTTCACATGCTGTCCCATTTGATTATCGCCTGAAAATCGGAAATCCGCGCTGCGCGCACACGAAGATACGCAGCACGGAAATCGTGAATGAGGCAGCTTTACCGTTACAGACCATCCTCTTCCTCCTGCCGTTCGGCATCGGGTAGAACGGTTTCTTCCTCAGCCTCCCCGCCGGGCAGGGGGCTATTGCGCGGATTCTGACGCCGCAGCCGGGCACTGGTGTCATCACTGCCCGCGTCCTGAGGGAGGACGCCGACCTCGCCCGCGTCATAGTCGCCGGACTCGGTAAGCTCCTCGATCCGCTCCCGGGCGATGTCATCCACCACCTGACCCGAACCGCCCTCGCTGGGCCGCTCCTCGCCGCCATCTGCCTCGTCCACCTCCAGGGCGTCCAGTTCCTCCCCCAGCTCGGCATCCGCCTTGGCCCGTTCTTCATCGAGTGACATATCCGCCTCCACCGCCGCCAGATCGGCTGCGTTCGGTGAGCGCTCTTCCGCCTCGGCAGACGGGGCAGGAGCCGCACCTTCCGGCCGCTCCTCGCCCTCTTCGTATTGACCGAAGTAGTGGCGCACCGCAGTCGAGATCTTTTCCAGCGTCTTCTCGCCGATACCCGGGATCTCTTCCAGCTGTTCCGGCGTCATGTCGGCCAGCGACTCGACCGTAGTGATGCCGGCAGCCACCAGCTTCTGGATAATCGTCTCGCCAAGCTCGGTGACTTGTTCGATCGGTGTCGAAGGACCGCCGCTCAGCGCCTGCATCTGCTGCTCGACCTCCTGGCGCTTCTCTTCCTCGCTCTTGATGTCGATCTTCCAGCCCAGCAGCTTCGCCGCAAGACGCACATTCTGCCCCTTTTTGCCGATGGCAAGCGAGAGCTGCGTGTCGTCGACGATGACCTCTAGCTGCTTCTCCGTCAGATCGGTGATGCTGACGCGGCTCACCTTGGCCGGCTGCAGCGCCTTCTCCGCGAAGGTCGTCACTTCATCCGAGAACTCGATGATGTCGATCTTTTCTCCGCGCAGCTCGCGGATGATGGACTGCACACGCATACCCTTCATGCCGACGCACGCGCCGACCGGGTCCACATCCTTATCGCGCGACTGCACGGCGATCTTGGTGCGCTCACCGGCCTCGCGCGCGATGGCGCGCACCATCACGGTACCGTCGTAGATCTCCGGCACTTCGCTCTGGAAGAGGTTCTGCACCAGCTCCGGCGCGGCGCGCGAGACGACCACCTGCGGTCCCTTTGCAGCGCGGTCGACGCGCAGCAGGATGACGCGCACACGTTCACCCACGCTGAACTGCTCCAGTCGGCTCTGCTCGCGACGCGGCATGCGCGCCTCCGCCTTGCCCAGGTCGAAGATCACGTCCTGCAATTCGAGACGCTTGACCATCGCGGTCATCACTTCACCCTGACGGTGTGCGTACTCGTTGAAGACGGTGTCACGCTCGGCCTCGCGCACCTTCTGGAAGATGACCTGCTTGGCCATCTGTGCGGCGATGCGGCCCAGCACATCCGTGGGCTTGTAGTAGCGGATCTCGCCGCCCACTTCCACGTCGGGTGCGAGCTCCTTCGCCTCTTCCAGCGCAATCTGGTTCAGGTCGTCCTCGATCTCGTCGTCGGTCGCCGTGACGGTCTTGTAGACATAGGCGCGAATCTCGCCTGTGTCCTTATCCAGCTCGGCACGCATGTTTTCCTGCGTCTTGTAGTACTTGCGCGTCGCCAGAGCAATCGCATCCTCAACCGCGGCCACCACAATCTGCGGGTCGATCCCCTTGTCGCGGCTCAATCCTTCAATTACCTGATAAAGCTGACTCGCCATCTGTCTCTGTCCTTCTCCTGTTGCAATCTCATCCGGCTTAATCTCGTGCCGCGGCATATGCCCACGCGGCCATTCTTCGTGCTCTGACTGCTTTGTCTACAGCTCGGGAATCAACTGCGCTTTCTCGATATTCGCAAGCTCAATCTCGACCAGCGCATCGGCGGCCACTGCCGCCTTTTTGGCCTTCCCCTTCGCTTGGATGGCAGAACGGTCGAGGGTGATCTTGCCCTCATCCGCCGCAGTCAATCTGCCCTGCCAATGGCGATTGCCCGCCACCGGCTGAAAGGTCTCGAGCTTTACCAGGCTGCCGCGAAAGCGCTCGTAATCTGCCGGACGGCTCAGCTTGCGGTCCAGCCCCGGAGACGAAACCTCTAGCGTGTACTCCGCGCCCGGGACCAGGTCCTCGACATCGATCACCGTCCCGAAGTCATGGCTGAATTGCTCGCAATCCTCATGAGTGACGCCCGAGAGGTGCTCCGTGCTCAGCTCGCCCCGCAATACGGCCGATGGAAGTGCTCCATCCTCGTTTGCATCGCCGCGTTCCGCTGCCGCCTTCGCTTCGGCGGCAAGGCGTTCGCGACCCGCGGCATTCTTCTCGATCGACACCCGCAGTACCCGGTGCTTACCGCCGCCGACAAACTCGACGTCCACGACTTCGAGCCCGTAGCTCGCGGCAACGCGGTCGGCGGTCGTGCGAATTTTTTCGAGATCCAGGGCCATATTTGCACCGCGTTCGCTGCAAGAAAAAGGTGGGCTTTCGCCCACCCATCTCCTCCGCCGGTATGGTCACGAGCGGAGCAAACGCGTCTAGTCCTATGATACGCCGCTATCGGCCGCTTGCCAACAGGCTTCAGGGCTGTTTCGCCGCAGCCTGCTCCGCCTGATCCACGGCCTTACGGAACGCGTCGACCGCAGGAACGGCGTGTGGTTTAAGCGCGTTTTTAGCCTCATATCGCCAGACCGGCGGACCGTCCAGTGGATTCTCGGTGCGTCCGCGATACACCAGGAAGCTGTCTTCCGAGGTGGAGGTGCCGATCTCCGCCTGAGGGTGCGGTCTCTCCTCTGCCATGGGCCGGTTTGGGCCTGGAATGGAAGATCCCTGCGACGCATCCGGTAGATCGCCCGCAAACGGTGGAGGCTGGCCGCGCTGCACGCCGACACCGATACCGGCGTCCGTGGGATCGACTGTGACCGGGCGTCGATCCTGCCGGGGATCGTGGACGGTGCCGTCTGCCACTTTCCCTGCGCCACAACGAACAACGATGATCAAATCCGCATTGCGGCCGTCGAGGATGGGCTGAAACCGGCCCCAGTTCATGAGCGCCGTCTCCACATCCCGCTGCGCCACCTCGTTGGCACGCGGGTCTTCCAGCGATCTACCGGCGGTGGGGTCGATGATGACGGAGACCGTCTGTGCCTGTAGGACATATGCGGGGAGGGTGGATTTTGGCTTGTCCTTCGCCATGGCGAGAAATGGCAGAAGCAAACCTGCGGAGATCACGGCAACAAGCCTTCGTCTGTTCATGAGCGCCTCCCGGCGGCATCCTACGCCGTCGGACGTGGTGCAGGACACTGCCGTTTTGCGAAACCCGCTAAAATTTCGCCGTCTTCCAGTCCACACCCGGCCGCGCTACCGCGTACATCTCCGACATGATCTGCCACATCAGCCCCATGCGGTCGTCCCCGATCTTGTAGAGATCAAAGTGAGTGCGGTCAGGAATGTAGGTGAAGTGCGAGGCGGCGCCCAGTCTGTTGAGCCGTGCTTCAAACAGGTGTGCTGAGCCGTCCAGATAAAACGTATCCGCCGTGCCGACGAATAGATGGATGCGGCCTTTCAGCAGGTTTCCGTTCCTGGCCCAATGCTCCTCCGTCAGGTGGGCAAGGTCGTAGTGGTCGTGCCAATAGGCGACGACCTGCGGATCGACATCGCCGGTCACACGATCGAACATTGGCTCCGGTGCGCCGCTCGGCCCTTTGGGCGAGAAGACCCAATCGAAGGAAGACATCTGGCCGCCATAGGGCCCGAGCACCGCTTCAAGCTTCGCCAGTTGCTCAAGAGTCGCCTGCACTTGCCCTTTGTCGCGCATGATGGGCCACGCCGTCCCGTCGGCCTTGTGGTAGAGATTCGCGTGCGGTGAGTAGAGGTCAGGTCCGGTGAAGTTGTGGAAGTCGCTCGGATCAGGCGAGGTGGACCATGTGCCTCCGAAGACTTGCGGGTAGTTCACCTGGAGTTGCAGCGTCGCCCAGCCGCCGCTTGAATGGCCATTGAGCAGGCGACCGCTCGGCCGCGCATCCATGCGGTACTTCGATTCGAGCCATGGGATGAATTGCTTCGTCAACGCGGCGCCCCAGGGACCGTTGTTCACCGAATCGGCAAACTCATGGGTGCCCTCAGGCAGCGATTCGTCGAGCATCACGCAGATCATCCGGGGTGCCTTGTGATCCACCATCGCCTTGCGCATCCCGAGGCCGGTGATCAACGCATAGTCTATGTCGCCGCCGAAGCCGTGCGTCCAGTAGAGCGTGGGATAGGTGGTCTTGGCCGTCGCGCTATATCCTGGCGGCAGCACTACCCACCCGCGAATGTACGTCGGCTTGCCCCAGAACTTCGTCAACTGGGCGCTTTCAAACTCCGCCTTCTCCACCTCCCCGGGCTTCACCTCCGTCATTGCCTTGGCTATCATTCCGGCGCGGGGACCCGCCTGCGGATGCTCGGTCAGCGTCAGGACAGGCTCGCTGCCAACTCCAGGCTCCCAGCCCTTTGCTTCCACAACTTCGCTCTGCCAGTCGTCTGCGTCCCGACCGCTGTAGTTGTAGTTGTGATCCGTATCGAGAACCGCCTGAAGTTCGTAATCGGCGCGCGGCATGGTTGCAAACGCTGCGGGAAAGGCAGTGCGATCGAGATCGACTTCAATCGCGCTTCCCGGCGCGACGTCGTGGACCTCGACGGCCGCGACCGAGGTCTCGCTGGGGTGGAACTCGCTGATGTCGACTTCCTTCTTGCCGCCGGGCTCCTGCTCACTCTTCTTGCCGGCATCCGCTGCTGCGTTTTTCGCAAAGACCAGCAGACGCCCGCTCACCGGGCCGGGAAGATCCTTTCCCACCACAACGCGAACGAAGGCATGGTGCGCCGCCTCCTGCGCCTGAAGGCCCACAGCACACAGCAACAGCACCGCTAGGGCCGCAACTTTCCGCGGCCAGACGTATATCTTCATTGGATTGGATCCTTGATAGATGTCTGAGAACGTCGCTCATGGTACAGCAAGCGAACACACGGCAGGTCCTTCACTCGCGTGCACGACAACACTTAGAGAGCCGGCGCAGGTGTTCCTCGTCGACCTACGCTTTGTCGGCTTACGCCCCACCCGCCACGCAGCTCACGTCGCCGATGCCGGTGTGGAGCTTCAGGCGATAACTGCCGGCATTGAACTGCCGCGACACGCTCTTGCCGAGGAAGCCGGAGGGCTCAAGACCAAAGGCTCCTGCATTCACATCACCGATATGGACGGACATGGCAACCGCGCGGTAGGCATGCGGATCGGGCACTGTCATCTTCAGGTCACCCACGCCCAACTCAGCGTCGGTGTTGCCGGTGACGCCTTCGATGGTGAGGTCACCCACTTCGAGGTTCAGCCGCAGGTCGCTATGCCTGGGCACGTACAGCGTGACGTCGAAGTTATGCTCGCCATGCTTGGGCATCTCGAGAACGATCTTCGCCTGTGAGCCGTTCACGGCGAACTCGCGTATCCAGTGGGGAGCGGCTTCCGCGTCCTCAGCCTTCCGAGGCGTGATCACCAGGCGCAGCTTGCCCTCCTGGTCCGTCGGCATCACGTGCACATCGCCGACGTTCGCGTCGAGGATGACGACACCGCCCGCCGCAAAGGACGCCTCGCGCACCACCGGCTCGAAGCTCTCCGCCCGTGCCTGTCCAACGCCGAGCAGGATCGTGGCACAAAGCACTACGGCGCAACTTAGGGCCCAGCCTATGCGTTGCATGCGGCTCATATCGTTCCTCCCCTCGCGGGATCGATGTCGATCGAACCCGCGCCAACATTGACCTCGAGGCTGCCTTCGCCCTTGCCCTGATACTCGCGGTTGATGATGAAATGCGAGCTGCGGCCTCCGGGCCGGTGATCGTGAAAGCTTCCCATGCCAACGTTCGCCTCAAAGTCCGCGTAGCCGCGGTCATCCTTCATTGACAGATAGCCGTCGCCTGCGCCCAGATTCACCTCGCGATTGCCCTTGATACCGTCGGCATCGAAATAAAACTTGC
>DASZGZ010000261.1:0-3126 GCA_035938355.1 Acidobacteriaceae bacterium | reverse complement strand
GGGAGCATATTCCTCTACTTTAGACGCGGCCGCGTGCGAATAAGCCGCGTAAACGCGGGCACGGCTACTCGAACTGGTTGCCGGCTGAGGCATTGCGGGCACAGCCTCGGAGTGCTGCCGCCAGAGCGCGGACATCCTCTTCGCGGAGCTCATATGCCGGAAGTGCATCCGGCAGGATGTGCGGAACCCCGTTTTCATGCTGCAGGCGTCGCCGAAGGGATGCGTGGATGGCCCCCACGCCGGTCGCCTCGCACAGTGCTGCAGCATTCTGGACTCTCACACCAGAACCGCCCATGACTTCGATGCGGTTGCCGGCGCGCTCTACCAGTCTCAGGACGGTATCGATTCCTTCGGTGATCCGCTCGGCGCCTCCGGAAGTCAGCACGATGTCCGCTCCTGCAGTGATGATGTCTTCCAAAGCGGCATCGAGATCCCGCGTCACATCGAAAGCGCGATGGAAGGTGACACGCATAGGGCGAGCGATCTCCACCAGGCGGCGGGTCGCTGGTACATCGACGGTGCCGCCGCGAGTGAGGACGCCCAGCACGACACCCGCTGCCCCTGCGCCCCGGACCAGCTGAATGTCTCGCTCCATGGCGCGTAATTCACCGGCGCTGTAGCAGAAGTCGCCGCCGCGCGGCCGAATCATGCAATGAACGGGGATCGCTACGCTGGCCACCACCTGCTCCAGCAGCCCCAGGCTTGGCGTTATCCCGCCGTCCGCCAGCTCTCCGCAAAACTCAATACGGTGGGCTCCCCCGCGCGCCGCGATCTCGGCATTCGCAAGGGTCTCAACGCAAAGCTCCAGTGCCGGCTGCAGGGCACTGGTGGGGGCTATAGGTGCAGTCGGCGCGTGGGCGAGCATGCTATCTCAACATACCGCAGTATCGTGAATTGCGCTGCTGTCCAAAGTACCCGTGCCGTTGCGCCTTGCGATACTCTGGCCTTCGCTCTGCGAGAGGGTATTCATGGCTTCTGCGGTCTTACGCGCCTGCGCGGCGCTGTTCCTGTTTGCGATTCCATCCGCCGTGGCCCAAACTGCCGGCTCGACGCCGCATCGTTTCGTGGCCACCCACGGGCGCTTCGAACTCGACGGGAAACCGTTCCAGATCATCTCCGGGGACATGGATTACGTGCGCACACCCCGTGCCTACTGGCGCGATCGCCTTCGTATGGCGCATGCCATCGGAATCAACACGGTCATGACTTACGTCTTCTGGAACTTCCACGAACCGCAGCCCGGCCAGTACGACTTCACCGACCAGCGCGACGTTGCCGAATTCATCCGCGAGGCACAGCAGGAGGGGCTCTACGTCATCCTGCGCCCCGGGCCCTACAGCTGCGGCGAATGGGATCTCGGCGGTTACCCCGCATGGCTCCTGCGCGATCGCAACCTGAAACTGCGCAGCCTGGATTCTGCCTACCAGCAGGCGGCCAGTCGCTGGATGGATCGGCTCGGCCAGGAACTGGCGCCTCTACAACTCGACCGCGGCGGACCTATCCTCGCCGTGCAGGTGGAGAACGAATATGGGTCGTTCCAGGATGCTAAAGAGAATGACCATGCCTACATGGAGCGCGCGCGAGAGATGGTACTGCACGCCGGCTTCACCGACGCGCTGCTCTACACCGCGGACGGCGCGGAGGAGATGACACGCGGCTCCCTGCCTGGATTGCCCGCTGCGCTGGACTTTGGTACCGGCGAGGCTGAGCATTCCTTTGCGCTCTATCGAAAGCTCCGTCCGGAGGGGCCGTATTTTTGCGCAGAGTACTGGGCCGGCTGGTTTGACCACTGGGGCGCAAAGCACGAGCAGACTGACGCGGCGAAGCAGGTCGCGGAGGTTCGCTGGATGCTCCAACAGGGATATTCCGTCAGCATGTACATGCTCTTCGGCGGCACCAGCTTTGGGTGGTTCAGCGGCGCCAACTCCAATGGCCATGACTACCAGCCCGACGTAACCAGCTACGACTACGACGCGCCCGTCGATGAAGCCGGCCAGCCGAGGCCGAAGTTCTTCGAGATACGCAAAGCCATCCAGGAAGTCACGGGCGTTACACCGCCGGCGGTGCCGCCCCCGCCGATTCTCGGCTCGCTGCCGCCGATTTCGTTGACCGAGAGCGTATCGCTGTGGGAGACGCTGCCGGCTCCCGTGTCCTCTCCGCAGCCGCTCACCATGGAGGAGCTTGGTCAGGACTTCGGGTATGTGCTGTATAGCACGACGCTTCGCGGCCCGGTGTCCGGCGATCTGGTGCTCGATCAGCTGCATTCCTATGCGCGGATCTATCTCGATCACGACCTCGTCGGTGTGCTCGATCGCCGCCTTGGGAAGATGGCCTTGCCCCTCACCGTCGCGGATACGGGAAAGGAGCGGCGCCTCGATATCCTGGTTGAGAACTCCGGCCGCGTGAACTTCACCGCTGTGTTGCGGACAGAGCAGGCCGGCATCACGCATGGCGTCACACTCGCGGGCAAGCCCATCACCGACTGGAAAACCTACACGCTGCCTTTTGCCGATCCCGGATCTGCATCGTTCAAGACGACATCACCGAAAGCCGGCCCAACGCTCTACCGCGGCGCTTTCTCCATAGGCAAACCCACTGACACGTTTCTCGACCTACGCGCCTATGGCAAAGGACAGGTGTGGGTGAACGGCCATGCCCTTGGCCGTTACTGGCGCATCGGCCCGCAGGGCGGACTCTATCTGCCGGGAGCGTGGCTGCATCCTGGGCGGAATGAAGTAGTGCTGCTGGATCTCGATGGTGGCCCGGCGCCACCGCTCAGTGGCATCGATCACGCGCTTATCGATGAGCCAATACGCGCGGAGCGCGTGGAGCCAATACGCGCAGAGCGCGTGGAACTAAAACGCGCGGAACGCACGGAGCCAACACCTCCCGAGCGTGCAGAAGCGATACGCGATCAGCGTGCCGTAACTGCGCAGCAGTGATAGCACGCCAGAACGCGTGGCTCTTGTGAATGGCTGGTCACGGTGTGTAGAGTCGAGGCCACACCCCTTTTCTGGTCCGCGCGACCGAGGATGTTTTCACGATGTCGTCTTCTTCTGACGCGTTCGCTTCTATGCTGCGCAGTCAAACTCGCCGCGAGTTTCTGCGGCTGGCTGCCGGTACGGT
>DASZGZ010000260.1:0-7785 GCA_035938355.1 Acidobacteriaceae bacterium | reverse complement strand
GGCCAGCAGGGTGATAAACAGAAGCAGCGTGACCAGTGCCACGGTGAACCACAGGGCCACGACGACCGAACTGGTGAGTGCCGCGGCGATGCCCCCGAGCGCGAGCAGGATGATGGCCGTCGTCGTCCACTGCATGCGGCGACGTTGCCAGCGTTCCTTGAGCGTCATCTCAGGCGGAGCCTCCACCTGGCGCCGCAGCACTAGGCTCGGCTTCACGCGCCGGATATCGAGCAGCGGCGGCAGACAGAAGAGCAGCGTCGTCAGCATGCCCGTACCCAGTCCTGCGAGTCCCGCGCGCACGGGAAGGCGCAGTGTCGGTTCGATCGGAAGCAGCTTTGCCGCCAGCAGCGGAATCGTCCACTCCACGCCGAAACCCGCAACCACGCCGACGATGCCGCCGACCAGACCGAGAAGCAGCGTCTGCAGAAGATAGATACGCAGGATGTCAGAGGAGCGCGCGCCGATCGACTTCATGGTCGCCAGAATGTCCATCCGCTGCTCCAGATGCGCGCGCATGGACATCGCCACGCCGATAGCACCCAGCACCATGGCGACCAGGCAGATCAGACTCAGCATGCTGCTCGCCCGATCGAGACCCTGCGTCAATGCCGGGTTGGCTTCGCGAAAATCCGTCACCTGCGCTTCGGGAAGAATCTTCTCCACCTGCGAATGCAGTCCCTTCACGTCGGTTGCGGCTGGATTGAGGCGCATCAGGAAGCGCTCTCCCGCGCGGCTGCCTGGCTGCAGCAGGCCGCTCGCTTCCAGGCCCTGCCGCGTGATCAACACGCGCGGCCCAATGCCCATGCTCGAATTCATGCGGTCCGGCTCGCGTTCGATGACACCCGCGATGCGAAAGCTGCTGTTCCCGAGCTTGAGAAAATCGCCGACGCGCGTGCGCAGCCGTATCAGCAGGTCTTCCCCCACCAGCACAGTCTGTGGCGTTAGTTCCTGCCGGAGTGTGCCCGCGGGACGAAGCTTGTACGCGCCGTAAAAGGGATATTGCGAGGGATCGACTGCCTTGAGTGACACCAGCAGGGGAATTGGATCCGATGATGTCGAGGCCATCGATACCATTTCGGTCACCTGTGTGCGTTCTATCCCGGCCAGCGCATTCAGTCCTGCAACTTCTTTTGGGGATGGCTGGCGGAACATGCGCGCCGAAACATCCGCCGCCATGATGGTGCGTGCCTGGCCCAGCAGCGTCTTTTGAAATGACTCGGTGAAGCCGCGCACGCCGGTCAGCGCGGCGACCCCGATCGCCACCGACACGATCACGAATAAAAACTTTGCGGGCGCGGCCTGGAATTCACGCCACGCGATGCGCATGGCTGTGCTCCAGCCAAGGGGCCGCCCTCGACCACCGTTCAGCGCGCCGTTCAAAGCTGGGCCTCTGCCGTAGCCACCGGCGCTGTCTCGGCCATTGTGTCTTCCACGACGATCCCGTCACGCAGCTGGATGCGCCGCTCCGCCCGCTCAGAGATCTGCGGATCGTGCGTCACCATCACCAGTGTTGTGCGGCTCTCCCTATGACGTCGCAGCAGGAGCTCCAGCACGTGCTCACCATTGTGCGAGTCCAGGTTGCCGGTCGGCTCGTCGGCCAGCACAATCGGGGGCTCCAGCATGAACGCGCGGGCCAGAGCGACGCGCTGCTGTTCCCCGCCCGAGAGTTGCACCGGATAGTGATGCAGACGGTCCGCCAGGCCCACACTTACCAGCAGCTCCGTGGCGCGCGCGCGTCCCTCGGCCGGACGATTGGAAGACCCGTTCAGTTCAAACGGCAGCAGCACATTCTCGAACGCCGTCAGCATCGGAATCAGCTGGTAGGACTGGAAGACAAATCCGAGCTTCCTTCCGCGGATCTCTGCCAGTTCATCCTCGTTCAAACGGGAAATCGGCGTCCCGTCCAGGATCACCTCACCCTCGGTGGGTGCGTCCAGACCGGCCAGCAGCCCCAGGAGCGTGCTCTTGCCACTGCCGGAGGGCCCCATGATCGCGGCAAACTGTCCCTGCGGAATGGTCAGATCGATGCCCCGCAGAATCTCCACCATATTTGTGCCGTTATGAATCGATTTCTTCAAGCCCCGCACTTCGATCATGTTGTCCCTTCACGCTTCCCGTCTTCATCCGGCGGTCTGTCTGCTGCTAGATTGAACGTGTGATGCACCCTCGCGGTTCCCCCCTGGACCTTTGCCTCGCCGCTGCCCTGATGATCGGCGTTGCCGGCTGCAACGGAAAGCCCGCGCCGTCTCCCGAGCCTGCCCCGGCCTCGCCCGCCGCAACACCAACGCCCGCCGCCGAGACCCACGATGACCGGCCGGTCATCGTCGCCTTTGGCGACAGCCTTACTGCAGGCTACGGTACAGACGCCGGTAACAGCTATCCCGATTATCTCGAACACGATCTCGAGGCAAAGGGTTTTCACTACCATGTGGTGAACGCCGGCATCAGTGGCAACACGACAAAGGACGGAGTCGAACGGGTGGATGAGGTACTCGCCTTGAAGCCGGCTGTCGTCATCGTTGCCTTCGGCGGCAATGATGGTTTGCGTGGACTGCCTATTGACAGTACGCGCAAAAACCTCGATCAGATCGTCTCCTCGCTCCAACGCGCAGGCACGAAGGTTGTGCTTGGCGGCATCACTCTTCCGCCCAATTACGGCGCGGATTACATTCGCCAGTTCAATGAGACCTACGCTTTGCTGGCCAGGAAGTATCACGTGCCCCTGCTTCCCTTCCTGCTTCAGGACGTGTACGGCACTGCAGGCAGCATGCAGGCCGACGGAATGCACGCCACAGCGCAAGGCAATCAGCAGGTGGCACGCAACCTTGTGCCGCTGGTGACGCCGCTGCTGCATAAGCAATAGAGCTCAGCCGATGACGACCGCGGGCTGAAACAAGGTGCCCGCAACACGCTGGGCGATGCCGATCAGCTCGTGGCGATTGGCAAATACTTTGACGTACGGCGCCGCGGAAAAGTCTGCAAGGTTACACATCGCGCCATTCCGCATGCGGCCGGCCGTCTGCGCGTCCGCGGTCGTTGAGGGCAACTCCGGCAGCAACATCCGCGGATGGGGCAGGTGCCGCTCCAGTTCTCCCGCTTCCGCCAGCGTTGCCAGTTCATCCAGAGAAAGCGCCGCGTCCGCATGGAATGGTCCAGCAGCAACGCGCCGCAGCGACGCCAGGTGCGCGCCGCAGCCCAGCCGCTGACCCAGATCGTGCGCCAGGGAGCGAATGTATCCGCCGGCCGAGACGGTGACACGAAATTCGGCGGTGTCTCCATTCACAGATGTGATCGTAAAGTCGTGAACCACGATGCGCACCGGCGCAAGCTCTATCGTCTCCCCGGCTCGCGCAAGCGAATATGATCGGCGCCCTCCAACCTTCTTCGCGCTGTATGCAGGCGGAGTCTGGAGCAGTTCGCCGTTGAAGTGTTGCGCGTGTCCTCTCAAGACATCTGCATCGAGCGATACGGGCTTGAACGGACCGACCGGCTCCCCTTCTGCATCGTAAGTGGTGGTGGCCTGGCCGAAGCGGATGCTGCCGGTATAGGCCTTTTCCATCCTGCCGAAAAACTGTGCTAATCGCGTATAGCGTCCGAGCAGTAGCGGCAGTACTCCGGTTGCCATCGGGTCGAGCGTACCCAGATGTCCGATCGAGCGCTCGCCCACAATGCGGCGCGTGCGCGCAACCACATCATGCGAGGTCATGCCCGCCGGCTTGTCGAGAATCAGCAGGCCGTTCACTTCCCCACTATAACGGCAGAACTAAATTGAGTTGCCGTGGTCGCGTACGAGGGAGAGAAACTCCGCCCGGGTCTTGTCTTCAAGAAACACACCCGACATGGAGGAGGTCACTGTTGACGAGTTCTGCTTCTCCACGCCGCGCATCATCATGCATAGATGCCGCGCCTCCACGACGACGCCCACGCCCTGCGGCTTGATCGCTTCCTGAAGGGCGTTCGCAATCTCGCGTGTCATGCGTTCCTGCACCTGCAAGCGGCGCGCGAACACATCCACCAGCCGGGGCAGCTTGCTCAGTCCGACAACTTTTCCCTTGGGAATATAGGCGATGTGCACCTTGCCGAAGAACGGCAGCATGTGATGCTCGCACAGCGAATACATCTCGATGTCCTTCACCATCACCATCTCGTCGTAATCCACATCGAAGAGCGCCGAGCGCAGAATCTCCTGCGGATGCTGATGGTATCCGCGGGTTAGAAAAGTCAGCGCCTTCTCCACGCGCTCCGGCGTCTTCAACAATCCGTCGCGTGTCGGATCTTCATCAAACCGTGACACGAGCTCTCTGACAATCTGCTGTGTGGAGTAGCGCTCCAGCCCCTTCGGAGCCGCGCCGTTGTTCACCGCAACAGTGTGATCCGGGTCAATCGTAGCCCCCTGGTGCGCGATTGCGCGTCTACCTTTCGCCACGCTGTGCCTCCCCTGCATACTCAAAACAGTTGTTCTCCGTCTCCTCGATCCGTATCCGGTCAAGCTTGCCGGGCGGCAATTCGACGGCGAGCAGACGATGAATGACCCGGCAGAGATTTTCTGTCGTCGGCACATCCTGCTGGAAGAGCGGATCCAGGTTGAGATTCGCCAGATGAAACCGCTCGACGACAGAGGTGCCCACCACGGCATCGAGATCGGCCATATTCATTACCATGCCCGTCTCGCGATCCACCGGACCTCGCACCGAGACCTCGAGACGATAGTTATGCCCGTGTCCGTGGGGGTTATTGCACTTGCCGTAGACATCGCGGTTCTCCTGCGGAGTCAAAGCCTCGCAGTCCAGCCGGTGCGATGCGCTGAAGTGATAGCGGCGTGTGAAGGTCACCTTCATCGCGCGCCTTCCGGTCCAAAACAATCCGCGTAAAGATCCGGCGTTTCGTAGACGCGGACACGCTCAAGCTTCGCACCCGGAATCCTGCCCTCCAGCCGCTCCCACGCGCTCACTGCGATGTTCTCCACCGTCGGCACTCGATCGCGAAACTCGGGAATCTCCAGGTTCAGGTGGCGGTGGTCATACACGTCGACGACCTGGCTGTGCATGACGTCTTTCAACTGCTTGAGGTCCACCACAAAGCCGGTTTGCGGATCGACTTCGCCCGCAACCGTCACCTCCAGGGTGTAATTGTGGCCATGCCCGTTGCGATTGGAGCACTTGCCGAAGACGCGCTCGTTTTCCGCTGCGCTCCACGCATCATTCCAGTAGTAATGGGCAGCAGAAAACTCTGCCTTTCGTGTCAGTAGAATCATGGATTTCCGTTATATCTGATGTATATGGATGTGTTGCGCCGCCAATTGGCTTCACCCTCTATCCCAACGGCGCTCGCATTTTCTCATCGGCCTGAAGTCACCGTATGATGAGCATAGTGAAGCTCTCCCGTTTCATTCTGGCCGTTCTTCTGTCCCTGACAGCCGGCTGCGACCGCGGCAGCCACCCTCGCCAAACCGGCCGCGCGGCCCCGGACTTCACAGTAACGGACGGGAACCGCAGCGTCCATCTTGCCGACTACCGCGGCAAGATTGTGATTCTGAACTTCTGGGCAACCTGGTGTCTGCCCTGCATCGCGGAGTTACCCTCGCTCACCGCCATGCAGCAGCAACTTCCCCAGGTTCAGGTGCTGGCGGTCAGCGTAGACGTGGATCAGCAGGCCTACCGGGATTACCTCGTCCAACACAAGATCGGCCTGCTCACCATCGACGACCCGGCACACCGCGCTGCCGATCTTTACGGCACATTCCGATGGCCGGAGACCTATGTCATCGACCAGCATGGTGTCATCCGGCGGAAGTTCATCGGCGCGCAGGACTGGACCAGCCCCGAGGTCCTGGAATACCTTCGCCGCCTCTAATCCCAGACGGCGGCATCCGGACGTCGGCGGTCGGCTGTTCCAACTTCGTGCCACCCACCGGGAAAATGATCTATGATGCCGCTAGAGCATCCTCCAGCAGCAGACGTAAGAAACGGGTGCTTCCAAAAACTTCAATCGAAACTGCCCCCATAACCCTCGCGTCCAGGCCTTCGCAGTAGAGGAAATGCTCGATGACCAATGTCGATGTTCTGTTCCGCTATGAGCACCAGCCCTCTGAGGCCGCGATGTTTGCGTTGGGCAATCTCAAAGAGGTTTACGGCATTCGTCGCATCGAGATCGTTCAGCCGGAGAAGACCATCCGAGTGGAGTACGACGCCACCCGTTTGACCCGGGCGGTCGTGGCCAACCTGCTGCGCCGCGGCGGTGTCAGCATCCTCGAAGAGGTCGCCCTAGTAGCCCCGCAGAATCCGGTCGAGCACCCGGACGGTTCTCATCCTCCGGCAGCCGCCAAGTAGCCGTTCTTACATCCAATTCCGCTTGCCACGCGTAACCCACGCGGGTCTCCTGCGTCTTAGAGTGGGAACTCGCGGGGTGCAGGCCTATGTTCGATTCACAATTCGATTCACAATCAGTCGATGACCGCGATGCACAGCGCCTGACGCGGCGGGTATTTCTGGCCACTGGGATCGCAGCCATGGGTGGAGTGGCGCTACTCACCCTCCGGCACCCACACCGTGCATTCGCTGATGATGTACCCGCTCATCCCGGCGAGCCGGTCGTCGTCGTGCTCTTTTCCGACGACGGCAAGCGCCTGCAGAAGGTCAAGATGGCGAAGGTAATGAAAAGCGCGAGCGAATGGCAGAGCCAGCTTCCGCCCAATGTGTATGACATTGCCCGCCTTGCAGACACGGAAGTCCCCTACTCCGGCAGCCTGTGGAATCAGCACAAACGCGGTCTCTATCGATGCATCTGCTGCGACACGGCATTATTCAGCTCGGACACGAAGTTCGAGTCCGGCACTGGCTGGCCGAGCTTCTGGGCGCCCCTGGCGAAAGAGAATGTCTTGGAGCAGCACGACACGAGTCTTGGCATGGACCGCACCGCGGTAAGCTGCAGGCTCTGCGATGCGCATCTGGGCCACGTCTTCACGGACGGCCCGCAGCCGACCGGACTTCGTTACTGCATGAACTCCGCATCGCTGCGCTTCATTCCCCACTCTGCTTGAAATCGACTGAGCAGCCGCAATCCGCAGCTGGAGCCGCAGCCAATCTTTTCTCCAGCAGCCAGTCAAGCGCAAAGCGCCCGGGGCCAAAGATGAGGATGAGCAGCGAGGCAAAGAGAAACGTGTAGGGATCGGCGTTATAGAACTTGCCGGGGTCGGAGAAGACGGAGCGCAGCGCTTCCATGTCGGAGGTGAGATACGCAACCATCATGTCGCACGCCAGCAGCAGGCTAATGATGCGAGACCCGAGGCCGAGGATGAGGAGGATGCCGCCGACGAACTCGAGCGAGGAGACGAAGACCACATTCGCCTGAGGAAACGGAATGTGGAGGCTGGCGAAGAACGTCGTCGCCTGCGGGATATGGTGCAGCCGGCCCCAGCCCGATTGTGCGAACTGCCAACCCCAATACAGCCGCACCAGCAAAAGCAAGGGTGATTGCAGCGACGAAGCGGATCGTCGAAATTGTGCGTAGGCGCCCAGAATGCGCTCGCGCATCCTAGTTCACTCGCTTCCTGGCGGTGCGCCGGGCGGCTGCGGATTTGTGACGGCAGAACCAGCCAAGCTCAGCCCAGTTCGCAAACCACGCCTGCACACGCGCGGGGCGCTCGCTCTCCGGCAGAGCTGAAGATACAAACGCCTGATCCAGGGCTTCGCCCAGAGTGCTTCCGGTATCCAGCGCTCGCAGCAGGAGATATTCTTCGCGATCGAGACGCTTGTAATAGACGGCATTCTCGTAGCGATGCACGCC
>DASZGZ010000259.1:0-13154 GCA_035938355.1 Acidobacteriaceae bacterium | reverse complement strand
CCTGGCAAACTCGTGCCTACGGACTACGATTTGGCTCTGCTGCCGAAGCCCTCGATCGACACGGGTGCCGGGCTCGAGCGCATGGCCGCCGTCATGCAGGGCAAGCTGTCGAATTTCGAGACGGATTTATTCGTTCCGCTGATCGAGAAAGCGGCCGAGCTTACGCATGCAAAGGGTGACCTAGTTGGGAATCCATCGCTGCGCATCATCGCCGATCACGCGCGCGCGGCGACGTTCCTCATCGGCGACGGCGTGTTGCCCGCGAACGAAGGCCGCGGCTATGTGTTGCGCAAGATACTGCGACGTGGCATCCGGCATGGACGTTTGCTGGGACAGAATGAGCCGTTCATGTACCACATGGTGTATGCCGTCCGCGACGAGATGGCGACTGCCTACCCCGAGCTGAAGGAAAGTGCAGACCGCGTAAGCAAGGTGGTGATGGCGGAGGAGCGGCAGTTTGCGCGCGTCATGGAAGCCGGATTTGCACGACTTGAACAAGATTTTGCTCCGCTGCTGGCAGACAAAAAGAGTACCGGTACGGTCACGTATCCCGGAGTGAACGCATTTCATCTCTACGAAACCTACGGCCTGCCGCTCGATTTCATGGTGGATGCCGCGCGGGATCAGGGGCTTGAATTCGACCTGACTGGCTTTGAAGCGGCGCGCGCAGAGGAGCAGGCTCGCGCGCGCGCTTCGTGGAAGGGCGGCGCGAAGGCATCCGCGAGTCCTGCATATCGCGAGCTGCCGAAGACGACCTTCGAAGGCTACACGCAGCTTGTGTCTACCAATTGCGAGGTGCTGGCGATTGTGCGCGATGGTGCGGGCGTGCCGGCGGCTGAGCCAGGGGAGGAAGTGGAGATTGTGCTCGATCACACATCCTTCTACGTCGATTCTGGCGGACAGGTGGGTGACCATGGCTGGCTGCGCTCAGACGACCACAACACGGTGGTTGGCGATGTCCTGGGGGCCATCCAGCCGGTGCAGGGCGTGCGGGCTCATCATGTGCTCGTGAAACAGCCGATCGCGCTGGGCATGCGGGTGGACACGGTGGTGGATGCGGAGTTCCGCAATGCGACGCGGCGCAACCATACCGGCACGCACCTGTTGCATGCGGCGCTGCGCCAGGTGCTGGGCACCCATGTAAAGCAGGCCGGATCGCTGGTGTCACCGTCGCGACTACGCTTCGACTTCTCCCACTTCGCCGCGGTGGCCGATGAAGAATTGCAGGACATTGAGGATATGGTGAACCGCCAGGTGCTCGGAAACACCAAAGTAGAGACTCTGGTCGATGTACCGATCGATGTTGCGGTCAACGAGTACAAGGCGATGGCGCTCTTCGGTGAGAAGTATGGCGAGCGGGTGCGCGTGGTGAAGATCGGCGACTTCTCGACCGAGTTGTGCGGCGGCACACACACCGGCGCAACGGGTGAGATTGGATTGCTGAAGCTGACAGGCGAGTCGAGTGTGTCATCCGGCGTGCGGCGCGTGGAAGCGGTGAGCGGCATGGGTGCACTGGGAGAATTCCGGCGCGGGTATGAGGCCGCGCAGTTTGCGACCCATGTGACAAGCGCAGGCGACACTCCGCCGGCAGAAGCACTACGCCAACGCTTCTCCGCGCAGGAAGAGGAGATCAAGCGGCTGCGGCGCGAGCTGGACCAGGCGCGGATGAAATCGGCTGCGTCTTCTGTGGCGTCGGCGACGGACCAGGCGATCGAGATCAAAGGGGTGAAGGTGCTGTCACAGCGCGTCGCTGCGCTCGATCGGGGCCAGATGCGGACGCTCGTAGACAACTTGCGCAACAAGCTCGGCTCTGGGGTGGTCGTGCTGGGATCAGCGGCAGAGGATGGCAAAGTTGCGTTAATCGTTGGCGTAACAAAAGATCTAACGAGCCGCGTGCAGGCAGGAAAGATCGTGGGCCAGATTGCGCAGCGCGTCGGCGGCTCAGGCGGCGGACGCCCGGACCTCGCCGAAGCGGGCGGAAAAGATGCGACACAGCTCGATGCAGCGCTCGCTGGTGCGCCCGAGGTGGTCGGCAGTCTACTCAGTTAGAGTGAGTCGCGGAGGCGACAGTGGACGAGGAGCACGATGATGCGCAAGCGGAGGAGAAGCCAGTGATCGACATCCACCCGCCACACGAGGCGGCGCATAGCTGGCGCGACATCTTCATTCACCTTGCCACCATCACGGTGGGACTCTTCATTGCGCTCAGCCTGGAGGGATGCGTTGAGTGGCAGCATCATCGCCATCTGGTTCACGAAGCGCGTGAGAATCTTCGCAGTGAACTACAAGACAATCTGGGCAGCATTCGCGATGCGCTCACCGAGATACACAAGCAGCAAAAGATGATCGAGGCCGACCTGGTCACGTTTGACACTCTTCGAAAAAACCCCCGCGTACAAGGCGTGTCTATCAACTTCCATTTCTCAAACACAACACTTCAGCATGCAAGCTGGGATACAGCCCGGGAGACAGGGGCCTTAGGCTACATGCCGTACCCGGAGGTGAAGTCTTACGCCCAAATCGCGGATATGCAGAAGGAGTTCGCAACGTACTCCGACCGGCTGGTGGATGCCTACGCCCCCGCCATCGCCTACCTTTATGGCTTCCGCGACGATCCATCTTCCAAGGCTGCGACAGCCGGATCGGAACCACACAGTACTGCGCCTGCGGCTGATATTGTCAAGAAGATCTCGGAAGGTCAGCATATTGCGCTAAATATCCAGAGCCAACTGCTGCTCTGTGAGGCAACTGCGCAGGCGCTGCAAAAACAATACGGCACAGTCTTGGCCAGTACTCCTCGTTGAAAAGCAGCCCCCTCTGCAGGTTGTCCAAGTAGGTATCCGCAGGGTTTCTTCGCGCTTCTGCCTTGGGCTGCGCACCTATAATGAGCATGTTCTGGTTGCGAACGCATGTCTCTTAAGGATGTAGTTATCCAGTCGGAATGAGGTTGCAGCTTTTCTTTAGGAAGAGTTGCAACCACATCCGCCCTCCCGGGTTTACATCCGCAGGAGACATGCGCAGTCCGTCGAACCCTATGCCGGCACGGCTCCTCTTTTCGTCTGCAGGCCGCGGCGTGTTCCCTGCCGTCGTTGCGGTGGCGTTCGCGCTGCTGGCCTCGCCCGCGATCGCTGCTCACCGGCATGGTTCCTCTGCCATGCGCACACTGACGCCATTCGCCCGAGCGGAGCAATTGCGCGATGCGCTTGAGTCGCGCCCCGAATCGTCGCGCACACTAAACGACTACCAACGCGTGATGGATGCGTATCGCAGCGTGTACCACAGCAATCCCGCAGATCCGAAGGCGCCGGAGGCAGTGAACATGGTCGCTGGTCTGTTGGCGGAAGAGGGCCGCATCTTCCACCGCGAGCAGACGTTGTTGAGCGCCATCGGGCAGTTTGAGTTCCTGCGCACACAATATCCGGCCAGCCCCTATCGCGCGTCAGCGCTCCTGGCTGAGGCGGCGATTTTTCTACACGACCTGCATGACCCGGCCGCCGCGAAGGGCGCTTACGTGAAATTTCTGAGCAGCTATCCCCGGGATCCGCTGGCGGCACAGGCGCGCGCGGGGCTGAACGAGATCGACCACCAGAAGCGGCGGAAGAGGGCAGAGCCACCGGATGCCTCGCAGGACGACGTTGCAGAGAACAGCTCCGATGAGCAACCGGAGGCAGTTCGCCCATCCACAAATCGGCCGTCCACACCTCTGGCTTTTGGTACGGCAAATTCGCCCGGCACCATGCAGAGCGGATCGAGTCCGCATGCAACAGCGGCTCGCCATGCCGTGACTGGCAATGCACACGTCAACGAACTGACTCCCCTAATGCGTGAAGAATTGCCCGAGGCGAATCGGAACGCGGTTGCTTCTCAGGGCGACATGCAGCCAGGCGCAATCAGCAAACCAGCCACGGATGCGGCTCAAGGACAACCCGTGCTCACAGGCGCTGTACGCGCCGCCGCGCAGGAACATCACGGTAGGCTGCCGCTGGTCACAAATGTGCGCCACTGGTCCACTCCCGTGTACACGCGGGTCGCCATCGACCTGCAGGACCAGGTGGAATACGAAGCCGCGCGCGTACCCAATCCTGACCGAATCTACTTCGACCTGCACGGCGCCCGCGTTGCGCCGGAACTCATCGGCAGGACGATGGATGTGACGGATGATGGTTTCCTCGAGCGGATTCGCGTGGCGCAGTTTTCGAACGATGTCACGCGCATTGTGCTGGATGTGAATCAGGTGACGGAATACTCGGCATTCTTCCTGCCCAACCCGTGGCGGCTCATCATCGATATCCATGGCGGGGATGTTCACAGTCGGCGGCCGGCCAGTGAACCACCGCAACAGGTGGCATCTATGCCTGCGGCATCGTCTGGGACGCAGCCCAACGTCCGTCCCCCGGAGCCAGTGTCCACCAGCAACCAGAGCAGCAGGCAGGCGACGCGTGCGCTGCGCGACATTGCAGCGGTGAGCACGCCCGATCAGGTAAAGGCGACGAGCCGGCCAACGACCCAGCCGATTGCCGCGAGCGTGAGCCCTCTTTCGTCCGAGAAGACGCCGCCGGAGATGGCGAGCGCCAGCGCTGCTTCCGGCCCTTCTCCTTCTTCATTCACACATACCACTGCAAAGAGCAATGCCTCGCATCGCACTCCCAGCAATGCGACGGCGGACGAAGGAGAGGATGAAGCCGGCGGATATCGAAGTCCCTCGCATGAAGCGAGCTCGACCTTGGACGGTCAGCGCTCCCTAACACGCGCGCTGGGCCTGAAGATCGGCCGCATCGTGGTGGATGCGGGACATGGCGGACATGATTCCGGCACGCTTGGACCGGGCGGCATTCAGGAGAAGGAAGTGGTGCTGGACGTTGCGCTGCGGCTGGGCAAGTTGCTACGCCAGCGCATGGGAGCCGATGTGATCTACACGCGGGACGATGACACCTTCGTCCCGCTCGAGGAGCGAACCGCGATCGCGAACAAGGCTCAGGCGGACCTGTTCATCAGCGTCCACGCCAACTCCAGTTCCGACCCGACAGCGCGCGGCGTGGAAACGTATTACTTGAACTTCACCACCTCGCCTGACGCGCTGGAGGTGGCAGCGCGTGAGAACGCCGTCTCGGATGAGTCAATTCATGAGCTTTCCGGACTGGTGAAGAAAATCACATTGAAGGACAAGATCGACGAGTCGCGCGAGTTTGCCGCAGACGTCAATGGCTCGCTGTACGGAGGACTGGAGCGCGGTAATCCGGGGATGCGCGATCGCGGCGTCAAGAAGGCGCCATTCGTTGTGCTGATCGGCGCCAATATGCCGTCCATCCTGGCGGAGATCTCCTTTCTTACCA
This sequence comes from Acidobacteriaceae bacterium, assembly GCA_035938355.1. GTDB lineage: Bacteria > Acidobacteriota > Terriglobia > Terriglobales > Acidobacteriaceae > KBS-83. The sequence goes on along the minus strand of DASZGZ010000259.1, from coordinate 7,821 downwards.
ATCCGGATGATGCCACGCAGCTTCGCGATCCCCAGTATCGTGAGCGCATCGCCGAGTCGCTCTATCGTGGTGTCGCAAAGTATGTGAGCGGCCTGAGCGGGCTACGAGTCGCGCAGAACAGCCGTATCCCCGGCAATTGAGCGCTCCTTCCGCACAGTAATAACGGGTTCGTCGGCAGCATCAAAAGAGTAAAATCATGTGTGATGTTGTTGCCTGGGCGTCTGATTCGTCTCTCATTCCTGATAGCGGCTCTTCTGGGGTCGTCCTCGCTGATGCCGCCCCTCGGCGCTCAATCGCCGCCGGCATCACAAAAGGTGGTCGCCACCGCGATGCCCGCCCCGCTGCTTCCGGAGAGTTTTGCCGGATTCGAACTTCAGGGCAAGCTGGACAAAACAACGGCTCCGGGGACCGCCGACCCAGGCAACGCACAAGTGCTGGTTGAGGACGGTTTCCGCGACTTCGCCTCGGGCAGCTACAAAAGCAATGTCAACACGGTGACGATACGAGCGATGCGCTTTGCCGATGCGTCCGGCGCCTTCGCTGCTTACACCTTCTACCGCGTCCCCGGCATGGCTCCGGAGGATATTGGCAAGGGAGGAGCAGCCAACGGTGACCGCGTGCTCTTCTGGAATGGCGCAACGGTGGTAGATGCGAAATTCGATCACCTGACGGCGATGTCTGCCGCGGCGCTTCGCGACCTTGCGGCCAAGGTGCCGATGGTGGGGGGATCTGCTGGGATACCGCCGTCGCTGCCCGGCTTCCTGCCGCGTACCGATTTGGAACCCACGCACACCCGCTACTCGCTCGGCCCGGAGGCTTACACGCGCAGCGGCGGCGTGCTTCCGGCAGGACTCATCGATTTCAGCAAGAGCCCGGAGCTGCTGAGCGGCGATTTCAATCTGCGGAGCGGCGTTGGCACCCTTACCATCATCGAGTACCCCACGCCCCAGATCGCCGCTGAGCGCGAGCGCGCAATCGCCGCCTACCTCAAGGCCGGCAGCCAGCCGCAACAGCCCTTCACAGCGGCGCTGGAGGGCAGCAACAGGCAGGCCTTGGCGACAAGGCGCAGCGGTCTTCTGGTCGCCGTCACCAGCGGCGGCTTGGATGCAGCAGACGCGCGCAAGCTGCTGGACAAGGTGAACTACGAAGCCTCCGTGACGTGGAACAACCCGGCGGGCTACGTGCCGGAGACCACTAAGGCAGCGCGGCTGCTGGTCAGCGTCGTGACTTTCTGCCTCATCACCTGCGGGGCGACGTTTCTGTTGGGAATTTTCCTGGGCGGCGGTCGTGCGCTCTACCGGATCGCGCGGGGGAAACCGGCGTCCTCCGTGGAAGAGATGGAGTTCATCAAGCTCAACCTGCGATAAATCAGGGGCGAGTGTTGCGGAATCGCGACCTCTTGTGGCCGGGGCGCTACGTTTGTCCGCCTACGTGATTGAACCATTGGTGGTGCAGACGCCAGAGTAAAACCAACAAACCGCTTGATTTATCCGTGCTAGAATTTGGCCTGTGGCGAACATAAGGCGAATGCATTGGTTTCAATGCATGAATGGCACTCGTGCAACAAAACCAATAAAATCTGCAACTTATAGCAAAAATGATTTGGCCTTGACACCCCAATAGGCCGCCCATACTATGACGCCAAGAAAGTTCTGATGGCCTTGCCTCCGTTGGAACTATTCTCCCTAGAGAAAAAGCCACCCTGTTGCCGGGTGGCTTTTTCGCGTTCGAGCAGGACGCGAGCGCGCGGTTTGCAGCAGACGAATCGCCACCCGATCTCGCCCAAAGACACGAGCGTCGAAGTCCGGATCTGTCCCATATTGGGTCTCTTTGGCGCCGAGATCGAAGACTTCGTTGGCATGCTGGATGAATTTCTCTTGCGTATGACAGCTCAGACCAACGAGGGGCGAATGGAAGGCCACAGCAGCCCGCTGTCGTTGCCTGTAGCCCGACAACCCTTTGGAGCGACACAACCGTAGCACCACGACATCGTTTGGTCCGAGCTCCAGGGTGACGGACACGCCGCCATTATGCGCAGCCAGCAGCACTTCTACGAGTCGAGTGCGTTCATCGGCACATTGCGCTTCATGCGTTGCCGATGCCGCATGAACTTGATGCAGAAACAGCAGCCTGGTGCTCACTACAAGAGGGGCCCGGTCAGCTTTACCGTTCAGGGCGAGCGACGCTACAATCCACTAGGAACGCCGACGTAGCTCAGTTGGTAGAGCAGCCGATTCGTAATCGGCAGGTCACCGGTTCAAGTCCGGTCGTCGGCTCCAGACAAGGTGGAACCAAGTTCGGTTCCTTTCGGGTTTCGTACCTCTTTTTCCTCCCTTATTTCAGCTTTACGGCTTGCACCGCCCCTGGCAACTCCGCATAATCGCGCTAGCAGTCTGGTAGCAGATGGGGCTTGTTCCCCTCGACGAGCGTGGCGCTGTGAGCAGATATAGCCGTCAGGACGTTCTTCGCATTCTGCGCCTTCATGCCAAGCAAATTGCGGCATGGGAGCGTGCGGGCCTGATCGAGACGGGCGACTCGTACAGCTTTCAGGATCTCGTCAAGCTACGAAAACTTCGCGACCTGCGTGCCAACCGGGTCTCCGTAGCAAACATACGCGCTTCCGTGGACGCTATGCAGGCCGTCTCCGGTATGAGCAACCCTCTGCTTGAGGCAACCGCGACACGGCGCGGTTCACGGGTGCTCTTTCGCCATTCCGGCGCGGTGATGGAGCCGATCGCGCGCCAGTTCGTCTTCGACTTCGAAGCACCCGCTCCCGGCGCATTGAGCGCTGTTCCCAACACCAGCGCCAATCCAGTAGCTCTGGAATCGCGTGTCTCCGCTCTGTTCCTGCAGGCGGTACAGCTCGAGGAGAGTGGCCGGCTGGAAGAGGCAGCCGAAGTCTACGAAAGCGTGTTGCGCCTGGATCCGCACCATGCGCCGTCTTCAATCAATCTCGGGACGATCTGCTACAACCGCCGCGTCTTTCGCCGGGCGGAGGAGCTTTACCGCCGCGCCACCATCTCCGATCCGGGATATGCGCTGGCGTTTTTTGATCTGGGCAACGTGCTCGACGAGTTGGAGCGCCTGCCCGATGCGATCGAAGCCTACCGCAAGGCGATACGGCTGGTGCCGAAGTACGCTGATGCCCACTACAACCTGGCGCTGGCATACGAGCGCACCGGCGAACGCCGCCGCGCTCTGCGACATTGGATGGTCTATCTCAAGCTCGATCCGGTCGGGCCATGGGCGAACCATGCCCGCATACAGTCGAGAAAGATTCTGTCCCGGGAAAAGCTGATGATTGTGCATCGCTCACCCTGGGTCTCGCGGCGACGCTCAGAATCATGTACGCCACAGGCCACCGCTGAGCGAGGACCCGGCCTGCCTGCCTGAGTTGCAAGTCTCTAACGCTGCAAGAAAGCGGCTCTAGGAAATTCTTCCGCCGAGTCCTGACGCTGACAGGCCTACAAGAACGCCTGGTACGCCGGCGGACGCTGCACGACTTAAGGGGGTGTTCCGTCGCCTGGCAGGCACGACGGGCTGGTGCGTGCATTCATTGCATCCTGCTACACTTTCCCGTTTGACCGGAGACCGCATGGCCTCTCCCCACGTCAATTCGTAGAAGCGAGGTGTTCGTACCATGTCCGCTGTAGCGCTGGAATCTCCACACGCTGTACCGCTGAGCCGGCTCTCTGAAGATGAGCAGATGTTTCGAGACACTGTACGCCAATTTGCCGGTGAAATTATTGGACCGCTTGTGCGCAAGATGGATGAGGAGCAGCATTTCCATCCTTCGTTGTTGCCTCAGTTGTTCAATCTGGGCCTTATGGGGATTGAGATACCCACAGAATACGAGGGCGCCGGAGGCACGTTTTTTGAGGCAATCCTGGCGGTGGAAGAGATCTCTGCGGTTGATCCTTCAGTCGGCGTGATGGTGGATGTGCAGAACACGCTCTCCATCAATGCACTGCTCCGCAGGGGAACCGAGGCGCAAAAGAGGCACTACTTGCCAAAGCTGGCAACGGAGATGGTTGGCGCCTACGCATTGAGTGAGGCCGGTTCCGGAAGTGACGCTTTCGCGCTGGAGACGCGAGCAGAACGCAAGGGAGACCACTACGTATTGAACGGCCAGAAGTTGTGGATCACCAATGCGAAGGAGGCCGGACTGTTCATCGTCTTCGCTACGGTTGACCGCGGTGCAGGCTACAAGGGCATTACTGCATTTCTGGTGGAGAAGCATTTCCCTGGCTTCTCAATCGGGAAGAAGGAGGACAAGCTTGGCATCCGCGCTTCGTCCACCTGCGAGCTGATCTTTGACGACTGCAAGGTACCGGCTGCCAATGTACTGGGCGAAGTTGGCAAGGGATATCAGATCGCGATTGAGACGCTGAATGAGGGGCGCATCGGTATCGGCGCGCAAATGCTTGGGTTGGCGCAGGGAGCGTGGAACCATGCTGCGCGCTATGCGAAGGAACGCAAACAATTCGGCAAACCGATCGCGGAGTTCCAGGGTGTGCTCTTTCAACTTGCGGAGATCGCGACGGAGATCGAGGCGACGCGGCTGATGGTTTACAACGCTGCGAGGTTGAAGGATGCTGGTCTGGACTTCGTGAAAGAGGCGGCGATGGCCAAGTACTTCGCTTCACAGGTAGCCGAGCGTGCGGCCAGCAAGGCGGTCGAAATCTTCGGCGGCTATGGCTTCGTCAAAGACTATCCGGTCGAAAAGCTATACCGCGATGCGAAGATCGGCAAGATCTACGAAGGCACCTCCAACATGCAGTTGCAGACCATCGGCAAACTGCTTCTGAGCCAGGTCAAATAGCGGACAGGTCCCTGTTCGGCATCAGTCGCCGCGAATGGCGCGTTCAATCTGCGCGACGTGGTGCCGCGCGTGCACACGGTGAAAACGCCGCCATTGCTGCACATTCAGTGGCCCCAACAGGAAGTGGGTCAGCACCGGCGCGTTCTTCGCTTGCGGCTCGATGCGGCTGAGCATCAGGTCCATGCCGGCAAGCGTTGCGCTGAAGCGGGCAATCAGTTCATCGCCGCTCAGGGGCTCACCCTCTGGCTCACCAGGTTGAACCGGCAGTGGTGCTTTGCGGCCTTTGGGAAAGAATCCGCATTCACAGACGGCCAACCGCATGCAGCGCTGCGCGAATGTCGGGCGCGTGCGCAGCGGCCTGTCCTTTTGCAGACGGTCCTCGATGCCTTTAGCGGTGGAACGCCAGGTGGCTGAGAGATGCTCGATGACCTGATGGGCGCTCCAGCGCGTTGGGTCATTCGCCGGGTGGCGCGCGGTTTGCTGGGCGGAGCGACCGGCCAGCGGGGCGGAGAGCAACTCGCGGATCTGGTCCAGCAGCGGGTGCACGGCTGCCATTGTGTAGGGCGAAACTTATCGCGGTCAACCCCCGCTGGAACGCCACTCCTGGTTCGATTAGGGAGCGACGTCCATCCTTTTGCGCGGACGCCATGGGCGGCGAGTGCTTTGCGTGTACACCTCTGCAACCCTCACGTATGCTGTCACTTGCTTGGGAGGGTATGGCATGCGGCGATTGTGGATCTGGCTCTGTCTGGTGGTGATGGCGTGCGGTTCGGCTGTGGCGCAGACGCAGGCAGAGCCGCTGAAGACGAACGGCGACGTGTGGTGGAAGCATGCAGTCATCTACGAGGTGTATCCGCGCAGCTTCCAGGACACGAACGGCGACGGGCTGGGCGACATCAAGGGCATCACGCAGCGCCTGAGCTATCTCAAGTCCCTGGGCATCGACGCGATCTGGATCACGCCAATGTACCCCTCACCCCAGGTCGACTTCGGCTACGACATCGCCGACTATGAGGCGATCGATCCGCAGTATGGCACCATGGGGGACTTCGACAACCTGATGAAGGCGGCGAAGCAGCAGGGCATCCGGGTCATCATGGACATGGTGATGAACCACACTTCGGACCAGAACCCATGGTTCCTGGAGTCGCGGTCGTCGAAGACCAATTCCAAACGCGATTGGTATATCTGGCGCGACGGCAAGGATGGCGGGCCGCCCAACAACTGGCAGTCGTGGTTCGGCCACTCGGCTTGGACGTACGATCCCAAGACCAAGCAGTACTACTACCACTACTTCTATGTGCAGCAACCGGACCTGAACTGGCGCAATCCCGAGGTCCGCAAGGCGATGTACGACACGATGCGCTTCTGGCTGGACAAGGGCGTTGCCGGCTTCCGCATCGACGCCATCTCGCGGCTCTTCGAGGATCTGAACCTGCACGACGATCCGATCCTGCCGGGCACGAATGCATTCGGCGATCCGAACATCGAGCACAAGTACACCGACAATCTGCCCGAGGTGCACGACGTGCTGAAGGAGCTGCGCAAGCTGGTGGACAGTTATCCAGGAAATCCGGTGTTGCTCTCGGAAGCGGATGAGCCGAACATCGTCGAGTTGGCGAAGATGTACGGCGAGCACAACGACGAAGTGCAGTTGCCGATGGACTTCCAGATCGCGGACGTGAACGAGCTTTCCGCGACGAAGTTTCGGAAGTTGTTTGACGAGGTGGAGAACAACCCGGCCCACGGGTGGCCGGAGTACTTCTTCAGCAATCATGACCAGGCGCGGCAGTGGGACCGCTATGGCGACGGGAAGCATAACGATGAAATTGCGAAGCTGATGGCGGCCCTGCTGCTGCTGCCCCGCGCCACACCCCAGATGTACTACGGGGAGGAGATTGGCATGCGCACAACGGTGCCCACGCGGGTGGAAGATGTACGCGACCCGGTCGGCGTGACGGGGTGGCCGAAGGACAAGGGGCGCGACGGCGAGCGCACGCCGATGCAGTGGACGGCGGCGCGGCCGAATGCCGGGTTCACATTGCCGACGGTGAAGCCATGGCTGCCGGTACCGCCGAGCTCGGTCGAGTACAACATTGATGTGGAGTCGAAGGATCCGAGCTCGATCCTGAACTTCTACAAGCAACTGCTGGCGCTGCGACGGACGGAGCCGGCGCTGGTGAACGGCGGCTACGTGACGATCAATCCGGACGACCCGAATGTGTTTACGTTTCTGCGGCACTACCTGGGGAACGGGCGCTCGGTGCTGGTGGCGTTGAACATGAGCGACAAGCCGCAGATGGTGACGTACGACCTCACGTCGCAGGGGGTGACGGGCGGCGTCGGGCTGATGCTCTTGAACAGCTACGGTTACGAGCACAAGACGATCCGGCTGGACCACATGACGATACCGCCGTTCGGGACCGCAGTGATTGGCGTCAAATAACCGCTGGCTGCGAGGGTAACGGTACTGCTTACCCCCCTCCCCCCTCCGGTACGGGAGGCTGGCTCGTAAGCCTCTTCCCTGCTATGAGATAGGCGGCTTTCGGAGGTCTAAAATCGTCTTTCCAAAGGAGTTACCCGCAAATTCGTCCAGACAAAGGAGTTATGGGCGGCAAATCCAGAGCTAGCTCATTGGCCAGCCAGCCGAAGCGCTCGGGATCGGCCGACGGTGCAACTCCCCTATTTCAAGGCTAGCAAATCGAGGGGAGTCAACCGGCAGGTTTTTGCACCGCTCGCGGGTGGTTATCCTGATTTGGAACCGGCAGGCATCTGTTGAAGTAACGGCTGGTCCGGGCAGGAATCCGGCTGCATACCTCGCATCTCACTAGTTTCCGGTTAGAGTACGCGTGGGCATCCCAAATGGATAATGACGACTTCGTCTCTCTGCGCGGTCCGATCGAACGCGAAGGCTCACGCCTCGTCATCCGTATCCCGCTCGATGAGGGCGGCTGCGATCTGCACCTGGTCTGTCCGCCGATCGCGGAGATCGACTGCGA
>DASZGZ010000258.1:0-5010 GCA_035938355.1 Acidobacteriaceae bacterium | reverse complement strand
ATCGCGCCGTGAAAACGGTTCATTGCAGTTATTGGGAGAGGTGGGTGCGCGTAGCCGAGAATACTTGCTCGCCGCGCCCTGCAGCAAGAAGCTTTTTGAAGCAGTGGGGGCAACGGTCGCCTGACAGACTCAGATCGGGACTTTACTAGCCCGAATGCGTCTCCCGCTATGGCTCACAGAGCTGGAGCATTCATGACGAGGGGTCAAGCCGCCGCTCTGCCTCTTGGCTACGCCTTCAGTGACTGTGCCGCGCCGCGCGGCTTCCGGCTACTGTTCTTCGTCTTCTCGATCCGCTCGTGCAGAAGCTCCTTCGCATGCTCCAGCACGCGCAACCGGCTCTTCGATAGGTTTTTGCCCGCGCGGTTCACATAGAACGTCAGCATCCGCATCCCGGACGATGGCCCCTTCGGCGAAACCTTCTTCGAGGCCAGACTCTTGGCAATCGTCGCAGCGTCCTTTTTGAACAACCCTTCCTGCGGGTACGTCGACTCGGTGTCCACTCCTGCCGACCACTTCCGCCTGCCGTGCGAGTTTGTGTGTGCAGCACCGCGCGCCGTCGTCTTCGTGCTTCTCTTTGTCGATCTCCTCTTCTTCGCCCCGCCACTCTTCGTTCCTTTGCTGCGCGTCTTCGTCGCTCGTGTCGGCATCGTGCCCCTCCTCTTCTTTTCAGATGCGCGCCCCTTAGAGCGCAGATGGCGCCGCGACAAAGGTTGTCTCCGTAGCTCATATAACTGGGATAAATGCTGTGCTAGTGACGCTGCTTTAGCGATCGCCCTTCCACGGGCAACGCCCAACAATACGCAGCCTTCTTACTGAATAAGACACCTCGATTGCACGCACTCGCTGTGGAGGGCGCCATCCCTGGCGCAACACTTCCCAGCCTCAAGAAACGGATCATTTACCCAACAGGAGATCCCCCTTGAAACTCACATCCGACCATTTCAAATCCTTGCACGAACTCTACATCGCTCACCTCAAGAAAGCTCTCGACATGGAACGCGAGATCACCAAAGCTCTTCCCACCATGGTCGATAAATCCAGCACCCCTGAGTTGGCAAACGCCTTCCGCAGCCACCTCAAGGAAACGGAAGGACATGTGTCGAGGATCGAGCAGATTCTCAGGCGGCACACCGGCTCAACAACCCCGGAGACGTGCAAAGTCATTGCTGCTCTCGTCACCGAGGCGAAGGACGGAGTCAAGGATGCCAAGGACGATGCCGCCGTTCTCGATGCCACGCTCATTGCCGCCGCCCAGCAGGTGGAGCATCATGAGATCGCCGTTTACGGCACGCTGCGCAGTTGGGCTCAGCTCATGGGCCACAAGGAAGATGTAGCGCTGCTCGAGTCCACTCTCAAGGAAGAGAAGGCAGCCGACGAAAAACTCACCCGCATCTCCACCGAGGCCAACGCCTTGGCCGCGGTATAACGTAGCTCCTACGGGCGCCCTGGTTTCGCAGTATCCGGTCTACCGCACTCCGACCAGCGGCGCCTTTTTTTTTGCCTGATGCGATCGCCATCTCTCCTACTGCGACGTACGGTATTTTGAAGTAGTGATCCCCACCGAAGCGGACGAAAGAAAAGGGTCATCTCAACGGGACCCATCTCGCATAACCGAGACCGGGGAAGTGGAGAGATCTGCTGTTCATCCCGCGTCGCCGCAGAGGACCGACGTGCTCATCGTCGGCGCGGGAGTCGCCGGACTTTCCGCTGCCGCCGAGCTCGCCTCCGCCGGCCTCGCTGTCACCGTCCTCGAAGCCCGCGATCGCATCGGTGGGCGCATCTTCACCCTCCATCCTGATGACAGCGACTCTCCCGTCGAACTCGGCGCAGAGTTTGTCCACGGCCGCCCGCCGGAGCTACTCCATCTCCTCGACGACGCAGGCGCCACACTTCCATCGGTCGAAGGCGTGGACGCCTGCTACGCGCATGGCTCCCTCTCCGGGTTTTCCCAGAACGATGCCGCATTCGAACTTCTCGAAGAACTCGCCGACTTCGCCCGCCGCGAAGGAGACATGAGCTTTCAACAGTTCCTCGAACGTCGCCGCCCGAGGGCTGAAGACGCAGAGAGAGCCCGCTCCTTCGTCGAAGGCTTCAACGCCGCCGACGCACGCCGCATCGGCATCGCTGCGCTCGCCCGTCAGCAACAGGCCGAAGACGAGATTGATGGCGATCAGTCTTCACGTTCCATCCACGGTTACGATATTCTCCCCGGTTATCTGGCGCGCCGTGCGGAACAGGCAGGAGCGCAAATCCTGCTGCGCTCGCCCGTGACCTCGCTTGAATGGAAAGCCGGGTCGGTCACCATGCAGACCGCCGGAAACGAGACCTTCTCCGCCCCGAAGGCTCTCGTCACGCTTCCGCTCGGCGTCCTCAAGGCGCGCAGCGTCGCCTTCCACCCCGAGCCATCCCGCCTCCTCTCCGCGGCAGACCGCATGGAGCAGGGCTCCGTCCGCCGGCTGGTGCTCGTCTTCCGCACACCATTCTGGAAGGCAAAGCTGCCAGCCATGCGGTTTCTCTTCGCCCCTGACATGACGCCCGCGGTCTTCTGGACACAGCAGCCGAGCGAAACTCCCATGCTCGTCGGTTGGGTGGGCGGTCCAAAAGCGGATGCCGTTTCCAATGCAGAAGAGTTTCGCGCCCAGGCTCTGCGTTCTCTCGAGCGCATCTTCTCGCTCCCGTCGCAATCGCTTGACGTCGAATTACGTAACTGGTATCTGCACGATTGGCAAAGCGATCCGTACACCCTCGGCGCCTACAGCTACGCGCCCGTCGGCGCCGTCGACTGCTCGGCAGAGATGGCGAAGCCCGTCGACAACACCCTCTTCTTCGCCGGCGAACACACCGATATCACCGGCCACTGGGGCACCGTCCACGGCGCGCTCCGTTCCGGGCTGCGCGCCGCCCAGCAGCTCCTCAGCGCCTCTTCCTGATTTCGGAACCCAGGCACGCCGCTCACGCCGATTTCTGCCATAAATAGGTACCCAATTCGCTATACTGGAAATAGAAGCAAAACTCCAAAACGCCACCACCTCGGTGGCGTTTCGCATTCTGTGAGCAAATTCCGGTGCTCCCTGTACCTGTACCGCGGCATGGGGATCGCAGCTAACTCCAATGAATAGACGAATTAAGCGGTAAGTCCTTTGCTTGGACGAATTTAGATGGCGGGAGGCACTATAAAGCATTGCAAGTACAGCCACTTACTGGCCAGGCTCCCGCACCGGAGGGGGGAGGGGGTGCCGGTAACGTGACTGCTCGGCCCACAGTGCAGGCACGGTAGACTGGAATAGACCCTTATGCCGGAAATTCAGCGCAGAAAATCTGTCACCGTCAAAATCGGCGAAGTCCCCGTCGGCTCCTCCGCCCCCGTCGTCGTCCAATCGATGACCAACACCGACACCGCCGACATCGAGAGCACCGTCCAGCAGATCGCCTCGCTCGCCCGCGCCGGCTCGGAGCTCGTCCGCATCACCGTCAACAACGACGACGCAGCGAAGGCCGTTCCCTACATCGTCGACGGCATACGCGAAAAGGGCTGGACCACGCCAATCATCGGCGACTTCCACTACAACGGTCATCTGCTGCTGACCAAGTACCCCGCCTGCGCCCAGGCTCTCTCCAAGTACCGCATCAACCCCGGCAACGTCTCCATCGGCCGCAAGGACGACGACAACTTCCGCACCATGGTCGAAGTCGCCGTCAAGCATCAGAAGCCGGTGCGCATCGGCGTCAACTGGGGCTCGCTCGACCAGGCGCTGCTCACCCGCATGATGGATGAGAACTCGAAGCTCGCCGAGCCGCTCGACGCCCGCGACGTCATGATGGAAGCAATGGTTCGCTCCGCTCTCGACAACGCCGAGGCCGCCGAGCGCTATGGACTCAGACGCGACCAGATCATCCTCTCCGCCAAGGTCTCCGGCGTGCGCGATCTCATCGACGTCTACTCTGCGCTCGCCGCGCGCACAGATCACGCGCTTCACCTCGGTCTCACCGAAGCCGGCATGGGCATGAAAGGCACCGTCGCCTCCACCGCCGGCCTCGCGCCGCTGCTCCTCGCCGGCATCGGAGACACCATCCGCGTCTCCCTCACCCCCACTCCGGGCGGCGACCGCAGTGAGGAAGTCCGCTGCGCCCAGCAGATCCTGCAGGCGCTCTCCATCCGCTCCTTCGCCCCGCAGGTCACCGCGTGCCCCGGCTGCGGCCGCACCACCAGCACCTACTTCCAGCAGCTCGCGCAGCAGGTGCAGAACTACCTCACCGAGTCCATGCCCGAGTGGAAGAAGCAATACCCCGGGGTGGAGGAGATGAAGCTCGCCGTCATGGGCTGCATCGTCAACGGCCCCGGCGAAAGCAAGCACGCCAACATCGGCATCTCGCTGCCCGGAACATTCGAGGAGCCCAAAGCCCCCGTCTACATCGATGGCAAGTTAGCCATCACCCTCAAAGGCGACACCATCATCGCGGACTTCAAGCGCATCCTGGACGACTATGTCGCCAGCCACTACGGGAGCAAAAAGCAGGAACCGCTCCTCACTGCGCGGTAAGCCTTCGTTTCAAAGCCGTTATCCTGAGCGAAGCGAAGAGCATGTCCTGAGCCTGTCGAAGGGACTTGCAGTTATTGCAAGTTCGCCCGCAAATCCCAGCGTGAGCGACAACGGAGCGAGCCCAACAAACCGCGCCAAAGGCGCTATTGCCCGTGCGGCCAGCACCACGAATGTGGGATCGTCCCTTTTTCGCAAGTGACGTACGCTCTCGAACGTGCGTACGATTGCCGGATTCCTGATGATTCCGCTGTCCGTGCTCCCCGTTGTGGGGCTTCACGCTGCAACCTGCCATCCTGCATCCGAAGCGGCTCGCTACACCGGCAAGGATGTCTGCATCTCTGCTCACGTCTACGACATCGCCCAACTCCGCGACGGCACCCGTTTTCTCGATGCCTGCAGCCCCGAGACCAGCGACGCCGACTGCCGATTTGCCATCGCGAGCCTGCCCGAGGACACACGCGACGTCGGC
>DASZGZ010000257.1:0-6753 GCA_035938355.1 Acidobacteriaceae bacterium | reverse complement strand
GACTCCTGCACCGCGTCTTCAGCGGCGGAGAAGTCGCGGAAGCGACGGAGCAGGACACCGAGCACCTGCGGCGCGAGGTCGCGGAGGAGATGCTCGGTGCGGGTGTCCAGCGGATGCGATGCCACAGCGGGTGCCTATTCCATCGGCTCGGGGCAGGCGGCCATGACCTGACGGACTTCGATGGGGATGACGAAGGGCTTGCCATCGGGGCCTGGTGCGGAGGAGGCGCGAGCGGCGATCTCGTGAGCGCGCTTCTCGCTCTCGACGTCGACGATCCAATAGCCGGCGAGGAACTCTTTGGATTCGGGGAAGACGCCATCGGTAACCGGTTCGCCGTTTTTGCCGACGCGCACAATGACGGCCTGTTTGGGGTCGGCGAGGCCTTCTGCGGCAGCGAGTTCACCGGCCTCGCGGAGGTCCTTATTGAGGTTGTGCATGAAGGCGATGTGGGCCGCGATGGCTTGCTTGGGCCATGTGCCCATAAGCTCATAGCCGTTGTTGGGGCAATTCATCATCAGAATGTATTTCATCGTTTCGTTCCTTTCCTGCGGCTGTCGAACTTGATCCTTGAGCATTGCAAAAGCAGAGAGCAAGGAAGGTTGGATTGGATTTCAGCCTTCGTTGCTGCTGTGCTGACGGCTTGTGATCTGCCGAACTTCGATCGGCATGTTCGTCGGCACTCCGTCAGGGCCCGGTGCTGTTGCAATGAGGCTTGCTATGGCGTAGGCTCTCTCGGGCGTTTTGACGTCAACAATCCAGTAGCCGAGGAGAAACTCCTTGGACTCAGGGAAGATGCCGTCAGTGACAGGCAGGCCGTCCTTTTGGAGATGCACCACCTTGGCCAGCTCCGGACCTGCCAGGCCCTCGTTGGCCACAAACTCTCCGGACTCTCGCAGTTCATTGTTGATCTGCATAAGGACCGCCATATGTGCCTGTCGGTCGTGCTCGGACCATGCTCGATACCTTCCCACGCCGAGGTTCGTGCTGTTCATCATCAGAATGTATTTCATTGTGTTTCTCCCCTCTGATTTTCGCGCGCGTTCATAGAGGAGTCGGAAGCCAGAATGGATTCTCGACATCGTAATGAAAATATTCTTGGAGATTTCAGAGGCTCACTCGTTGCGGAGGGTCTGGACGGGGTCGAGGTGGGCGGCGCGGCGCGCGGGGAGTGCGATGGCTGCGAGCGACGGCAGGAGGAGCAGCAGAAGCGAGGCGGCGAGGACGGGAAGCGACGCGGCGCCAGCGTGATAGAACTGCGCGCGCAGGCCGTAGCCGGTGAGGATGGCAGCGAAGAGGCCTGTGGCGGCGCCGAGGAGAACCCAGCGCGACTCCTGGCCGAGGAGCAGTTGCACGATGGCTTCGCGTGAGGAGCCGAGCGCGAGCCGGATGCCGATCTCTTTTTCGCGCAGCGAGACTTCGTAGGCGAGCAGGCCATAGGTGCCGAGGATGGCGAGGAAGAGCGCGAGTGCTCCGAAGGCGGCGGCTACCTGCATGAGGAAGCTGCGTTGGGCGACTTCATGCGCCATGCGCGTTTCCATCGGCTGGAGACGGAAGAGCGCCAGGTCCGGATGTTGGCGAGTGAGGGTACGGCGAACGGTTTCGCTGAGCAGGGCAGGATCGCCGGCGGTGCGCAGCACGATAGTCATGGCGGTCTTCGGGTGGTCGGTTTCGGGGAAGTAAAGATTGGGTACGGGCGGGCTGGTCAGGTCGAAATTGTGGACGTTGCCAACGACGCCGATCACCGTAGCCCACGCCTGAATATCGCCGCTCCAGATGCGCTTTCCCACCGGATCCTGGCCGGGCCACTCCTGCGCAGCCAGCGCTCGATTGACGATGACTACGTGATTGCTGGTGCTGTCATCGGCGATGAAGTCGCGGCCGCCGTAGAATGTCTGACCGATGGCGGCAAAGTACCCAGGCGTGACGTGGAAGTTGTCGGGCCCGTGCTCGTTGTAGCGATGACACTGATCGGGATGCGCGTCACTGCAGAAGCCGGTGCGATCAATGGATCCGCTGATGGGAGGATGGTTGGCGGCAGCGACAGCCTGCACGCCGGGAAGACGGCGGATGGCCTCGATGGCCTGAGTGAAGAAGAGAGCCGTGCGCGGTCCGTCGTAGGCCGGCGTAACACTGCTGCCGTGGATGTCGACTCCGGCGAGGAGCAGGTGATCGGGAGCGAAGCCGAGCGGCTGATGCAGCAGGATCCGGATGCTCGAGATCATCCATCCGGCCCAGGAGACGAGGACAAGGGCGAGTGCGATCTGCGCGGTGACGAGGACGCGGCCGGCGTGCTGGAGGCTGGAACTGGAGGAAGCACCTCGGCCGCTCTGCGTGAGGTCGGCAAGCAGGGAGGGGCGCAGGGTGCGGAGGGCGGGTAGCAGCGTGAGCAGGATCGTCACTGCAGCAGATACGAGTATGGCAAAGATGAGCACGCGTGGGTGCAGAGCAGCGTGGCCGATGCGCGGCATGTGGAGAACGCTGACCTGCTTGACGCTACGGATAGCGGCCTCGGCAAGCGCGAGACCGGCGAGTGCACCCAGCGCGGCGAGGACGGCGCTCTCGATGAGGAGCTGGTTCAGTAACTGACATAAGGATGCGCCGAGCGTGGCGCGGGTAGCGAATTCGTGACGGCGGCGGGTGTTGCGGGCGAGCAGCAAGTTCGCTAGGTTGGCACAGGCGATGAGCAGCAGCAGGCCGCATGCGGCGAGCGTGGTGAAGAGCGCGGCGCGGGTGCCGGTGCCAGCGACGAGATCGGCGAAGGGAAGTGCGACGACGTGAAAGTATGGCGGATAATAGCCGGGATAATCGTGGCGAAGAGATTGCTGGACGAGGTCAAGATCGAGCGCGGCCTGGGCGAGAGTAACGCGGGGTAGTAGTCGGCCGATTGCGTCGTAAGAGGACCATCCGCGCTCGGCCGGGTCGCTGAAGGGGTCGCAGCCAATAGGAAGCAAGACCTCGGGGTGGTTGAGCGCATTGGGACCTTCCATCTCTTGCCCGAGCGGAAGCACACCGGTGATCTGGTAGGTGTGGCGATCGATTTCGAGAGTGCGGTTGCCGAGTGAAGAGCCGCCGCCGAGACGATTCCAGAATGCGCCGCTCACAATGACTTCGGAATAGCAGTCGTGCTCGTTGCCGGTCCGCGCGAAGTCGTGACCGAGAGCAAGGGGGATGCCGAGAGTTGTGAGGAAGTTCTGCGTGACCTCGATGACTTGGCCAGCTTCGCTGCCGCGGGTACTTCGGACGGTTGGGACGGCACCCTTATAGGCGGTGATGGACTGGAAGGAGTGGCTGCGCGTCTTCCAGTCCTGCACGGTGGGGATAGAGACACCACCCCATGGACGGCTGCTTAACGCGACGAGGCGGTCGGGATGCGGGAAGGGCAGCGGCTGGAGAAGCACGGCGTCGAGAATGCTGAAGATGGCCGTGGTGGCGCCGATGCCGAGGGCGAGCGTAAGGATGGCGGTGGCGGCGAAGCCGGGGCTGTTACGGAGCTGGCGGAGTGCGTAACGAAGTGATTGGAGCATGCGCGGATTCCCCGCCAGTTTAAGTGCACGCATGGTGCCGTTGTTGGTCGACGGGTCTTGTTTCGTGGAAGCTCGCGTTCCGACTAGGGCCTTAACCACTCGGTGTGGCCGGTGTTCTATGCGGGTGAAGGCCGCGATGTCCGGGAACGAACAGCTCTCACGATGAGTCTGTCCGGGCGTGGACACCAAGAGGCAGGGGTCAGGGAACAGGAGTCGGGGACAAGGTCAGGGATCGGCAAGATGCAGCAAGGCGTGGGTTGGCGTCTGGATTGCAAGAATCGTCATGTCATTCTCTGCGCCATTTTCAGGAGGACTGCGTGAGGAACTTCGTCCAGGATCTTCGGTTTACGTTGCGGCAGATGCGTCGCTCGCCAGGCTTTGTGTTGACGGCGGTGTTGACGCTGGCGCTGGGGGTCGGGGCGAATACGGCGGTCTACTCACTGCTGGACCAGGCGCTACTGCGATCGCTGCCGGTGAGCAAGCCCGAACGGCTGGTGGTGTTGAGCGTGCCGGGCAAAGCGTGGGAGGGACATAGCGGCGATCACGGCGCGGGCGAGGAGAAGTCGTTCTCGTATCCGATGTACCGCGATCTGCGCGATCAGGCGAAGGTCTTCGATGGGCTGGTCGCAACGTCGCCAGCTCCGCTAGGGATCACGCACGATCGGACATCTGAGATGGGAGACGCCGAGGTTGTGAGCGGGAACTACTTCTCTGTGCTGGGAGTTGGACCTGCGATGGGGCGACTACTCTCCCAGGCCGACGATGGGGCGCCGGGGTCGAATCCAGTGGTCGTTCTGAGCCACCACTACTGGACCACACACATGGGCGCGGATCCGAATGTTGCAGGCAAGACGATCGCACTGAACGGGCATAGCTTCGAGGTGATCGGTGTGGCGCCCGAGAACTTTCAGAGCGCCGTGTGGGGACAGACGCCGGATCTGTTTGTGCCGATGTCGATGCTGGACACGGTGATTCCGGGCCAGGGTAAGCGGCTCACCGATCACAAGGACCGGTGGATGAATATCATCGGGCGGCTGCGGGAGGGCGAAACAACAGCGCAGGCTGAGGCAGGCGTGGCGCCGCTGTGGCATGCGTTGCGCGCGGAAGAGTTGAAGGCGCTGGGCCACCGTTCGCAGCGCTTCATCGATGAGTTTCTGACGCACACCCGGCTGGTGATCGAACCCGGCGCGCGGGGACTCTCCTATAGCCGCAGTTCGCTCGAGGCGCCGTTGCTGGCAGTGATGGCGATGGCTTCGCTAGTGTTGCTGCTGGCGGCGGTGAATGTGGCCAGCCTGCTGTTGGTGCGCTCCGCCGCGCGGGTGCAGGAGTTTGCGGTGCGCTACGCGATGGGCGCGCGGTCCGGACGGATTTTGCAGCAACTACTGATTGAGGGCGCACTGATCGGGCTGCTGGGCGGTGCAGCCGGAATGTTGCTGGCGCCGGCCGCGATGCGACTGCTGATCCGACAGATGACCGCGGGGGATGAGACGAGCGCATTTCACGCGACGTTGGACGCGCGCTTGTTCCTCTTCGGTCTTGCAGTAGCGCTGGTGGTGAGCGTGCTATTCAGTCTGGCGCCGGCGATTCAGTTGCTGCGGCCGGACCTGGTGACAGCGCTGAAGCAGAAGGCGTCGACGGCCAGCGGAGGGGTGCTGGGGCTGCGACGTGTGGTGGTCTCGGTGCAGATCGGGCTCAGCATACTATTGCTGGTCGGCGCGGGACTGTTTGTGCGCACCATCGAGAACCTGCGGCATGCAAATGCAGGTTTCAACACGACGCATCTCGTTACGTTCTCTATCAATCCGGTATTGGCGGGTTATGCGAAGCCGCAGCTTCTGCCACTGGAAGATCGGGTGATTCAGGCAATGCGCGGATTGCCCGGGGTGCAGGCTGTGGCGGCGACCGACGATCCCGCACTGGCCGGCGACAGCCAGGGCGGCAACGTGACGGTTGCGGGTTACACGCCGCCGGCGAATGAGGACTTCGACATTGAAAAGAGCACCGTGAACTTCGACTACTTTCACGCGATGCAGGTGCCGATGGTAGCGGGCAGAACGTTCAGCCAGGCGGACGATGCAACGGGGCAGCCGGTCGCGATTGTGAACGAAACGTTTGTTAAGCACTACTTCAAGAGCACGGCTGCGGCGATCGGCGGACGCGTGGCGAACGGAGGGGGCAACAACCTGCAATACATGACCATTGTGGGAGTTGTCCGCGACACACGGCATACCAATTTGCGCGATGTTGGACTTCCAACTCTTTTCATGCCACTGGGGCAGGGAGATGCGCCGAACCGGATGTATTTCTATCTGCGCACCGCGACGCCGCCGGAGCAAATGTTTGCGACGGTGCGGGGAGCGATGCGAGCCATCGACCCAGGGCTGACGCTGGCAGACCTGCGGACGATGGATGAACAGGTTGAAAAGAGCATCTCCAACGAGCGGATGATCGAGATGCTGGCGCTGGCCTTCGGGATGCTCGCCACTCTGCTGGCGGGCGTCGGGCTCTATGGTGTGCTCTCCTATACGACGATGCAACGCACGCGCGAGATCGGGATTCGCATGGCGCTGGGCTCAACGCGGCTGGCTATTACCGGGCTGGTGGTGAAGGAGATGGTACGGCTGGGGCTGATCGGCGTCGTAGTGGCGGTGCCCTGCGCGATGCTGCTGGGACGCGCGCTGCGCAGCCAGCTCTTCGGCGTCTCCGCGGCTGACCCGCTGACGCTGACCGGCGTGGTGCTGCTGATGGGCGTGGTGGGGTTGGCCGCGGCGCTGGTGCCGGCGCGGCGGGCGGCAAATGTGGAGCCGATGGAGGCGCTGCGCGCGGAGTAGGCGTTGCGTTCAGAGCTCGAGGCGATAGCGGCATTTCCTTGGATGGCCGCTGCGATGGATGATGCAGGACTCAGGAACGTCGACGATTTCGATGAACTGTGCTCCTGCGAGTTCGCAGGAGCGCCGCGCCGCTACGCTTTCCTGGGCGATCTCACGCGGGAACGCGATGCGGCATTGGGCGGCAGAACACGCTCGAGATAATCGGCGAGGCGCTGGCCGGCTTGAGAGCGAAGGTGCGATCGAGAACCTGCTGGCCATCCATGCGATCCAAGCGGAAGGTGCGGAAGTCGTCGCGGAGCTCGCACCAGGAGATGAGCGTCCAGACGCCGCTCCAGAAATAGAGCGCGAGGGGACGAGCGTGGCGGTCGCGGGTGCGTTGGCCATCTTCGCGCACGTAG
>DASZGZ010000256.1:0-14216 GCA_035938355.1 Acidobacteriaceae bacterium | reverse complement strand
CTCCGGCAAGACCACCTTCACGGTCCACGTATCCCCCGTACCGCAAGCAGCGGAAGCCGGGAGCGCCACTGCAGACCGCGGTAGCGTCGCATTTCTGGAGACGGCCAGCGACGGTCGGCCCCACTCGCTTGGGTCAGCATTTGTTGCCGCCGATGGAACCGCGATACTCACTGTTTCCTCGCTGCCCACCGGCGTTCATTCCGTACGCGCTGTCTATAGCGGCACGCAGAGATCCGCTGCATCCGTCTCGGCGCCGGCCGGCGTCACCCCTCAAGCCGCTGCGCCGGATTTCGCACTTGCCGCTACGCCCACGACCCTGAATCTCGATGCGGGGCTGCAAGGCTCGGTCGCCGTCACCATCACGCCTAACGCAGGCTTCAACAATTACGTCAGCCTCTCCTGCGCAGGCCTGCCGCTCTTCACCACCTGCACCTTTCTGCCATCCAACGTTGAGGTGGCGGGTCAGAATGGCCTCAGCACGATGACGCTGAACACCACCGCACCCTCAGGCAATACCGGTGCGTTGCGGCACGATACCGGTTTCGTCTACTGCTTTCTGCTGCCGGGCCTTCTTGGTCTGGTGGGGCTTGGTCTGAGTCGCAACCGCGGGCTTCGCGTCTTCGCCATGCTCTGCGTGGTCGGCAGTCTTATCGGGGGCGCCAGTTCCTGCGCGCAGCGGTATCGCTATCTGAACTACGGCCCTTCGGACAACCCCGGCACTCCGGCTGGGGAGAGCATCATCCGTATCTATGGCACCGCCGTGAATGGCGCCCTCTCGACCTCCAAGTGTTTCCAGGTCACACTCAACATGACCTCCACCAACACCTCGGGCTCGGCGGGGAACATCCTCACGCCCTGCAATTAGCCGGCCGGAATCATTGCGTCAGTGCGGTTTGAAGGTCTTCCCTGTTTCGATAAGCGTTTTCAATCGAGAGAGGATGCGCGGCCATCCATCCGCGCATGAGGCGTATCCGGGGTCGTCCTCAACCCAGCCATCGTGCGTCACGGTCACCTGGGTTGCTTCGGTTTCCGGTACCAGCTTCACCGCCACGCGGGATTTTTTATCACTCTGACCCAGCGCGAAGGTGTATTGCAGGAGTTGCGCCGGTTCGTAGCGCAGGATTTCGCTGCGAACGTAGATGGTGGGCTTCCCGTCGGGTCCTGGACCGACCCAACGCATGTAGCCGCCGGGTTTGAGATCTGCCTCGAATTCAGCACCCATGAAAAGAGCGCGGTTGGCCTCTGACGAGACAAAGCCCTCCCACACCTTCTCCGGAGTGGCGGCGATATAGAAGACGAACTGCAATGGCAGTGGCTCGGGCATGTCCTCTCCTGAACCTCGGCTGGTGAAACATCCTCGGCTGGTGAACGAGTTCATCCTACTGCGGTGTCGTTATCTGCGCAGCAACTGCCTCGAGGGCCATCTGCTGGATATCCGGGTCGTCGCCAAAGCCCGCGAGCCATTGCACCTGGGGCTCGCGACGGAACCAGGTGAACTGGCGCTTGGCGTAGTTGCGATGGCCGCGTTGCGCTGCCTCGATCGCCTGCGCTTCGCTCAACTCGCCGGCCAGAAGCTGCCGCGCATGCCGGTACCCGAGCGCATCAAAGATGCGTTGGTCGCCGCCGTACTTCGCCATCAACTGCTCCGTCTCTGGGACCAGGCCGCGCTCAAACATGGCCGCGGCGCGTCGATCGATTCGGACGTAGAGCGCCACCCGCTCCGGCGCCAGGCCGATGCGCAGGATGCGATAGCCGGTCAGCGGCTCGGCACCCGCCGTCCAGGCTTCCGTGATCGGCCGCCGCGCTTCGAGCGACACCTCGATGGCGCGGATCAGCTTGGGCGTATCGTTCGCGTGGATACGGTCTGCCGCCGCAGGATCCAATCGTTCCAGTACCCGCGACAACCAACCGACTTTGTGTCGCATTCCCGACCGCCGCAGCCGCGCCCGGAGCGGCTCTGAGCGCTGCGGCCCGTCAAACAACCCCTCCAGCAGCGCCCGCAGATAGAGCCCTGTGCCGCCGGTTACGATGGGCAGCCTTCCCCGCGCGGCGATGTCCGCGATCGCGCCGCGGCCATCGCGCTGGTAGTCGCCCGCGCTGTAGTCGCGCCCCGGCGTGACGATGTCGATACAGTGGTGCGGCACGCTCGCCCGCTCTTGAGCGCTCGGCTTCGCCGTGCCGATCTCCAGGTCGCGATACACCGCGACCGAATCGCAGCTAACGATTTCGCCGTTGAACCGCTTCGCAATTTCCAGTGACAGAGCGGTCTTGCCGCTCGCCGTCGGTCCCAGAAGCACCACCAGCAAGGGCAGTGTCGCCGCATCACCAGGAGACCTCGTCGTGTCCCTTACCACCGCCACCAGCCGCGAGGAAACAACTCGCCCCAGCTACCGTAGTGCAGGCGCGCGCGCACCACCACAACGACAAGCACAGCCAGTGCAAGCAATAGCACGCCTGCCATCTGTCGCTGTTTCAGTTGCAAATGACGTGGTTCCAAAGGGTGCGGCTCATCCGCCATGGCTGCATTCCATCATGCTTCGGCTTACTTGTCTTCGGGGATGTTGTAGTAGAAGCCGAAGCGCAGCGCCAGATACGGGCCCTTGAAGTCCTTCGGCAGCGGCGGATAGGGCGAGGCTCCAGTGATGCCGCCCCATGCTGCGCGGTCCAGCGCCACATCGCCGGAGGGGAATCGCAGCACCATCTGCTTCACGCTGCCGTCCGGATTGATGCGGAACTCGATGCCCACCTTGCCCTGCTTGTCCAGAGGCGGCCGCGCCGACTCCGGGATCAGCGGCAGCCATGAGCGGTACGTCGCCGCGATCACGCGCTGCATGTAGGGACCAAAGTCCACGCCCATCGTGTCGCTCAGGATGTCCGCGCCCGCGTTGATGCCCTGGTGCTGCGGCACGCGTCCGGCACCGTAGTCGCCGCTGGGCGCCTGCGGCTCCGCCGCCCCGCGTGCAGCCTCGCGGATCTGATCGCCTGCCGACAATCCCGTGTTGAAGTTCGGCTTCGTCGGTGCCGGCTTCGACTCGGGCGGCGGTGCGGGCGTCACCCCATTTGGCTGGGGTTGCAGGGGCTGCGAAGGGGTCGGCTTGGCTGGCTGCGACTGTTGCTCAGGCGCTGCTTGCTGCGGAGTGGGTGCCGGCTGCTGTTGTGGCGTAGGTTGAGGAGCCGGTGGACCTGCACGCCGCATCGCCTGCAACTGCTCCAGCGTCTTCTTGTCCAGCGTCGGGTGCGGCGACTGTGCCACCCGGTTCTTGTCCGAGAGAGCCTGCGGATTCTTGGGCCGGATCTGTTTCAACGCATCCGGCGGCAGGGTCATGTATGTCAGTTCTTTCTTTTGCCGGTCGGTCAACACGTCAAACGGGCTCACCACCTTGGGGCGGTGCAGAATGTAGCGCGGCCCGAAGAGGATCCAAAGGAAGATAAGGACGTGCGCCAGCAGGGAGATATAGATCCCTTCGCGCACACGGGCCCGCGATCGCTCGTCCTCAAGGTTGTCGATGAGGTGAAGCAGCTCATCGGCTTCCATGCCCTCGTAGCGAGTGGAAGATTTCCGGCGAAATTTAGGACCGACTGGCGGCTCGGGCGGCGCGCTCTGCGGTGGTGGAACTTCAATAATCGCCATGCTCTCTGTGGAGGCCGGACGCGGTCTCTCACCTGGACGGCCCGCCAGGAACCCGCATTGCCGTTCGAATATTGTCTCATTCTTCCCTCGGTTGGGTCCTGGCATCCTTTCAGTACGTCATACGTAACAGGGTTCCCCTCGAATGCCCTTTCCCGCTCTGCCCTGACGGCGAGTGCCTAATCGGGATAGAACGGATTTGCACGGCCCATGGGTCATGCTTTAGGGCGTATCCTGTGCCACGAGTCTCCACAAAACAGATTGGGGCGACATTCGGAAGGCGGCCATGCCCAGCACAGTCGACACATCCAGATCGACATCCCGCCGACCGCGCACGATGCCGCACAGTCCGCGCCCCAGCGTCCACAAGGGCAGCGAATCGGTCGACGATTATCTGAAAGCCATCTTCGCCCTGGGCGGCGCGGAGGGGCACCGCGTGGGCAGTACCGCGCTGGCCGACCGCCTCAACGTGGCGCCCGCCTCCATCACCAACATGCTGCAGAAGCTCGCCGCCGCGCAGAACCCGCTGGTCGAGTATGAACGCCATCGCGGCGTCCGTCTCTCCGCCGTGGGCCGGCGCCGGGCACTCGAGATCGTTCGCCACCACCGCCTCATCGAGACCTTCCTGCACAGGATGCTCGACTACAAGGTCGACGAGTTGCACGACGAAGCCGAACGCCTGGAGCACTTCATCTCCGAGCGCTTCGAGGCCCGCATAGCAGCCAAGCTGGGCCACCCCGAACGCGACCCCCATGGCGCCTGCATCCCCGCACTCGACGGCACGATGCCTGCCGGCCATGGGGTCTCCTGCAAGTGCCCGGAGTGACGTTGCACTGGCCCTGGTCTGATTCCTAAGTCAGCCTTTCCTCAGCCACTGACTCCGCTGGGGAACCCGCTTTACCATCAGGCAAGCTTTCGAGGCAGCTACGCTTCTTGTGTGTCTTGAATGCGAATTCTCGCCAATCGCTGAAACGCCCACGCCGCAAGAGCAGTAAACACGATCGTTTGCGCTACGTGTATCCAGAACCAGTGATCGGCGCCGCTCTTCCAGACCAAACGCCGCGTGGCATCGTGGGGCCACACCATTGTGAAGAAGATAAGCAGGCCCGCAATGTGAACCGGGATAGCGGGCAGGATGGAGTTGGTGAGCCACGCTGTCACACCGAACGCGATGCCAACGAGGAAGTAGAAGAGAAGCTTGGGCCACAGGAAGCCCTGCGTAGGGCCATGCGCCAGCGCGAAGAGAAGCGACGCAATGACGATAGCAACTGAGGCAGGCGCTTCACGTTCGAGGGCGACCTGGAAATATCCGCGAAATCCGGCCTCCTCCATCAAAGGAGAGACCAATGAGCCCATCAGAATCATGAGCGCCACTGTAGCCCTTGGATAATGCGACATATCTGCAAAGAGGTTGGGTGGCATTTTGATCAGTTGGAAGAGCGTGATCCATAGTCCAGCCAGTGCAACTACAGACAGAACACCCGCCGTCCATGCCCAGAGGTATGTGCTGCGCGATCTCTTGTTGGCTCTCAGGTAGAGCCGGCGTGCTTCGGAAGTGCTGGTCGGCCAGCCCTTGCCGGCGAGATAGCTCCACATGAGCCACAACACAAGCGCCATTGCGGGAATGGACAACGGGACGGCAGGGCTGCTGCGAAGGTTGGCGATAAGCAGGCCACTCCAGATGCCGCCGGCAAATATTGTGATGGCAAACGCCAATAGGCCAAACCCGGCCACTCTTAGTGTGCGCATCGCAATAGAACGCTCTGCTGCCATCCTCCGCTCCAGCTTTGTGTAAAAGACTACGGCGGAGTTGAATCGAATGGGGGAACGAAATGTGAAGAGCCTATCCCTGAGCGCAGACGGCGTTTGCCTGGCAGACGGACCGCCTGCAGGGGCACTCCTTCCCTGCAGGCGAATTGCTGGCGCTATTCAGCCCTTCAGAGACGCCATATCGATGGAGAAGCGGTATTTCACATCCGCCTTCACCAGTCGCTCATAGGCCTCGTTGACCTTCTGGATGGGGATGACTTCAACGTCGGAGGTGATGTTGTGCTTGCCGCAGAAGTCGAGCATCTCCTGCGTCTCCGCGATGCCGCCAATCAGAGAGCCGGAAAGACTCCTGCGGGCGAAAATCAGACTGAATGAGGAAACGGCGAACGGCTTTTCCGGTGCGCCTACGAGGCAAAGATTGCCGTCGCGGCGCAGCAGATTGAGCAATGCATTGACGTCGTGATCCGCGGAAACAGCATCAAGGATGAAGTCAAAGCTGCCTGCCTGCTTTGCCATTTCGTTGGCGTCGCGGGAGATGACCACCTCATCGGCGCCAAGCCGGAGAGCGTCCTCCTTCTTGTTGGGTGATGTCGTGAAGAGCACGACGTGAGCTCCGAGTGCATGGGCGAACTTCAGACCCATGTGGCCAAGACCGCCCAGACCAACGATGCCGACCTTCTTGCCTTTGGTCACTCCCCAGTGGTGAAGCGGCGAGAAGGTGGTGATGCCTGCGCATAACAGCGGCGCGGCTCCTGCGAGATCGAGGTTGGAGGGAACCCTGAGCACGAAGCGCTGGTCCACGACGACGCTCTCGGAGTAACCGCCGTAAGTCACGCCTCCGGTGTGCTTGTCCGGAAAGTTATAGGTCAGCGTGAGGTTGGGACAGAACTGCTCCAGACCCTCTTTGCAGTTGGGACAGGTGCCATCGGAGTCGACCATGCAGCCGACTGCCGCGATATCGCCAACTTTAAATTTTTTGACGGCAGAGCCCACTTTTGTGACGCGGCCCACGATCTCGTGACCAGGAACGCAGGGATACACAGTGGGCATGACGCTGCTCCACTCGTTGCGAGCCTGGTGCAGATCGGAGTGACAGATGCCGCAGAAGAGAATTTCAATCTGCACATCGGTATCGGTTGGATCGCGCCGCGCGATCGTGGTGGAGGCAAGCGGCGTTGTAGCGCTGGCAGCGGAGTAGGCTTTTGCTTTGTACATAGGCCTCCTTAGGATGCGGCATTTTCAGGAGGATATTCAAAATATGGCCGCTAGGGAACGCGGGACCAGCTACGGGCGGACGAAGGGCAAAATAATGTGAAATGGCCGGCCGTTCCCGGTCAGATATACCGCCTGCCACGTCCCGGGTACGTTCAGATCGTTGTCTGTGAATAACAGTGTGCCGTAGAGAACACTAGGCACCCTCGGAGTGAATCTCACTCCCACAGCGCAGGACCCCCCTGAAGGGATCGGGGACAAAGTCGAGCATGTCGTTGTCCCGCTATCGGTTGAAAAAGCTCCGCTTACTGTGAAGTCACTGAGATCGAGTGAATCGTTGCCGATGTTGGCCAGCGAGATTGTCTGCGGGGCACTCGAACGATTCAGCAAGGTCAAAGGAAAGTTCAGCTGCGACGGATTGACGGAGATCCAGCGAACCACGTCGGGAAGTGCTTCCTCTCCGGAACTCAAAGTGACTATGTTTCCCACCGAGTCGACGGCAACATCCTGCGGGGTGCCTATTTGCGCGCTGGTTGCAGGACCGCCGTCTCCGCTATAGCCTTCGCCGCCGTTTCCGGCGACCACCGACAAGGCGCCGGTGGCCGCGCTAACTTTCTCGATCACATGATTCAAATAGGCATCCGCGATGTACAGGTTGCCGGCCGCGTCCGACGCAAGGCCCGCTGGAAGTATCCCCGTCTCTGAGCCGGTGCCTGCGTAGGTGGTGATGACCCCCGTGTCCGCGCTCATCTTGCGAATTCTGTAATTGCCAGCGTCGGCGATGTAGAGGTTGTTGGCCGCGTCGAAGGCGAGACCTTGAGGTGCATTCAACTCAGCTTCCGTCGCCGGACCACCATCCCCGCTGAAGCCGTATGTGCCAGTTCCGGCAACGGTCGAGATGATGCCTGTAGAGATGTTTACCTTGCGAACGCGCGCGGCGTCGTTGAAGTAGAAGCTTCCTGTGGGATCCACCTTTACGTAGTCAAGAACAGCTAAATGAACGCTGGTCGCTGGACAGCCATCTCCGGCAGAGTCGGTACGCTCGGGGCAGTCGCCGCAGTCGGTTTGCGGGGTGCAGGTGCTGACAAGGGCACCGCCTGCAACGGTCGTAATGATGCCGGTATTCGCGTCCACCCTGCGAATCACCTGATTCGCGATACTGTTGAACTCCGCAAAGTACAGGTTCCCAACCGCATCCACTGCAATTCCAAAAGGATCCCCAATTTGGGCGCTGGTTGCCGGACCTCCGTCGCCGCTATAGCCATAGCCACCGTTCCCGGCTACGGTCGATATCAAGCCCGTCGCTGCGCTGATCTTGCGAATGCGTCCGCCCACCGAGTCCGAAATGTAGACATTCCCAGCGGTGTCTACCGCGACATAATCGGCCGCATTACTGAAGTGAGAAAAATGCGCTGGGCAGCCGTCTCCAAGCGAATCGTCCGGCGCAGCCACTGCCGCCGCCCGCGATCGTCGTGATAACGCCGGACTCCAGTGCAGTCTGCGGTCCCAGGCCGGTCCCTTCCAAGGGGAAGTTGAATGTGCCTGCAGACGTTTGGACAACCAGAGGCATCTCTCGTAAGCCTGCATAGGCCGGATGGAATGTCACGGGCACGGTGCACACGGCTCCGGGGACGCTGAAGAAGCTCGAGCATCCGGAGACCGCCCCCAGATCGAATTCCTTAACACCGCCCTCGGAGTACGGCACGCTGATGCTGTTCACTCTGAGAAAAGAGTGGATGGTGATTTGAATATTCTGCGACTGCGATGCGGAACCAACCGACGTCTCAGGGAAGGTGGTCAATGTTCCTGAGACAGCTTGCGCATGAGCGATTGGGGCGCAAAGCAGGCTCAGCGACAAAAGACCCAGGCATGTGTGTCGCAGGGTGGACATAAGGATTGTCTCCGTTTCTCGATAGGGATCGGACATCGGCCCGCGGGTGTGATTTGCGGCCCGTTTCCCTAGAGCGCCAGCATTGGATACGCCGGCATGGAAATAGTGGAGGCGCTGGTCTGGCCGTTTCACCGTACTCTGACAAACCCATACTTTGAAGAGGAGTTGACCCCACGAAATGCAACGTGCGAGTGATTTGCCACCTCGCTCCCCGTCGACACAGCGAATCAGGCGGTACGGCTCCAGAGCCCTTTACAAGCTCCGGGGGCCTTACAAGCTCCAGGGCCCTTACAATCAAACGATGCCCGCGACCCTGCCGCAGTCCGCAAAGGCTGTGGTCCTCACCATCAGCGATTCCCGCACCCGCGGCGAGCGCCCGGATCTCTCCGGACCCGCCGTTGTCGCATCTCTTCAGTCAGCCGGCTTCACCGTAGAAGGCCCACACCTCGTGCCGGACGAACAGCCGCAAATCGAGGCCGCGCTGCGCGAATATGCGAAGAATGCAGAGCTGATCGTCACCACCGGTGGCACCGGCATTGCGCCGCGTGACGTCACGCCTGAAGCCACTCGCGCCGTCTGCAGCCGCATTCTCGATGGTTTCGCAGAGCGCATGCGCGCTGCCGGCGCGCGGCGCACCCCGCTCGCCGCGCTTAGCCGGGCCGTCTCCGGAACCTGCGGGAGCGCCCTCATTGTGAATCTGCCCGGCAACCCGGAGGGTGCCATCACGTCGCTTGAAGCCGTGCTGGACCTCATCCCCCACGCTCTTGTCCTGCTCAGTGGCGCGGATGCGCACGCCGAAGTCCCTGGAGCGCCGCGCACGTGAGCGGCTTCCTCGCGAAGTGGATCGCCCGTTACAAGGGGTTCGTCCTCGGTGTGCTCGGCCCGCTGGGCTTCTGGGGGGCTGGCCTCGCCGGTCTCGTGGACTCCGGCACCATCCCCATCCCGATGGATCCACTCATTGCCACCTATGCGTGGAACGACCACCGCCACGCCTGGCTCTACGTCGTTATGGCCGCGGCTGGCTCCGCCGTCGGGGGCCTGGTCCCATTTCTGCTTGGCCGTGCCGGCGGCGAGCTTTTCCTGCTGCGCCGCATCGACCGCACCCGCTACGAGGCGATGATGGCCCGCTTCGAAAAGCAGGAATTTCTGGCGATGGCCATTCCCTCCGCCCTGCCACCGCCCACGCCCTGGAAGGCCTTCGTCTTCGGCGCCGGCGTCTTCGAGATGAAGATCTGGCAGTTCATGCTCGCCGTCTTCACCGGCCGCGCCGTGCGTTTCGGCGTGGAGGCGGTGCTTACCATCAAGTACGGCCCGGAGATCATTAACGTCGTCGGCGACCTCTTCAAACATCACCTGATGATGACTTTGGTTGTGGTCGCTGTGCTGCTGGGTCTGTTGCTTTTCTGGGTGATTCGCAAGCACTATACGAAATCCAGCGCCGATGTGCACGAGGACGCTGCGGATGAGTCCGAGCCGCGGCGGCGCAAACGTCCCTGGCTTTAATCGGCCCAAATAGAAAAGCCCGGCCATAGCCGGGCTTTCTCATTCTTTCCTGCGACGTTAGACAGCTGCCGGCTTGGCGTCCTTCGCCGTCTTCACCAGGGCGCTGAACGCCGCGGCATCGTTGGTCGCAATGTCGGCCAGGATCTTGCGATCCAGCTCAATGCCTGCCATCTTGAGCCCGTGGATGAGCTGTGAGTAGCTGGTGCCGTTCTGCTTCGCGGCTGCGTTGATGCGCACGATCCACAATGAGCGGAACTGGCGCTTCTTCTGGCGGCGGCCGACGTATGCGAACTTCAGGCCGCGCTCGACGGCTTCCTGTGCTGCCTGATAGAGCTTTGATTTGGTAAGGAAATAGCCGCTTGCCCTCTTCAGGATCTTTTTGCGGCGGGCAAGCCGTTTGGTTCCACGTTTTACGCGGGGCATCTCGTTGGTTCTCCTTTGCGTACTTCGTTATGCGGCTGGAGGCAGGAGGCAGTGCCCGGGAGGGCCGCTGCTTTTGAACCTCTTCACTCGCTCATCGCTTTGATCTTCGGCTACTGCCAGTGGGCTCACAGGGAACGCATTACCCCGGCCCGGCCGAAAAATCAGGCGTACGGAATCATGCGCAGCACCTTCGGCAAGTCGGCTTCGGAGACCAGCACGGTGCCACCGAGGTGGCGCTTGGTCTTCTTTTCCTTCGAGGTCAGGATGTGGCGCATCTTGGTCTGCCCACGGAGCACTTTGCCCTTGGCAGTCTTCTTGAAGCGCTTGGCTGCGCCTTTGTGTGTCTTCAGCTTAGGCATGGATGTCCTGAAAATCGCCGGTATGGCGACATCAGCCAGTATACCTGAGCCTTCGATTGGGCGACAACGTCACGGTCTTCTTCTCCCAGCAAGACGATTGTGCAGATGGCACACGCCACCGCATCTTAACCTTGCCCAAAGGCTTTGTTGTCATCCGACTTTCACGTCTCAGACGGGATGGCCGAAATGCTTGCGGACTGTGCCGACGAATGCTTCCGTGGTAGCACTCACTCCGCCCACGCGTGTCCCGATGTCCACCGACGTCCAGCGCTTTGACTGGATCGGGCGGAAGATTGCGCCAGGGAACGAGATCGTAGCCACGCAAGCCGGCACCAGCGAGATCCCCAACCCGGCAGCCACCAGGCGGATGAGCGTGGGGAACTGCGGCGCCTCCTGCGCAATGGTCGGCTGGAAGCCGGCATCCAGGCAGCAGCGCATCGTCCGGTCGAAGGCCAGATTGCCCATGCGCCGCGCGAACAACACGAACGGTTCACCCTCAAAGTCCTTGGGGTCCACGGTGCGCTGGCATTTCAGCCTATGCTCCGCCGGCAGCGCCACATGGAAGGGTTCCCGGAGCAGCGGCATGATCTCCAGATCGGGCCGTCGCTCACCGTCTCGCAGGAATCCCACATCGATCGATCCGTCCGCCAGCGCGGCCAACTGATCCGAGGTCCACATCTCACGCAGCCGAACCTCCACGCGCGGATAGGCACGCCGGTAGGCCTGGATCGCCATTGGCAGCTCCGTGAACATGACCGACCCGGAGAAACCCACGGTCAGGCGGCCCTCCTCGCCCCGCGCCACGCGCCGCGTCTGCTCCATGTCATCGGCCAGCCGCGTCATGCTTGAGAGGGCACGCTCGCGCAGCACCGCGCCTGCCGGCGTCAGGGTCACGCCGCGGGTGGTTCGCTCGAACAGCGGCGCGCCCAGGATCTCTTCCAGCCGCCGGATCTGTTGGCTCAGCGGCGGCTGGGCCATCCCCAGCTTCGCGGCGGCGCGGCCAAAATGCAGCGTCTCAGCGACCGCGAGGAAGTAGCGGAGATGCCGCAGTTCAACTGCATCTTTCATATGCAAGTCATCTCAATCCAGAGCATTCAAATATTGGACATATCGCTCTTCTGATCCTAGCCTTGAATCAAGGCACGCGAAAGAGCCGCTTACACGTACAAGCAGGAGGACCGACCCGATGTCCGACGTCATCGTCAGAGAATTTCAGCCATCCGATGCAGACGCCTTCTTCGAACTGAATCGCGAGTGGATCCAGCGCTACTTTTGGCTCGAGCCCGCGGACCTGGAAGTGCTGTGGCATCCGCAGACCGCGATCCTCGACTGCGGCGGCCGCATCCTCATGGCCGTGCGCAGCGGCGTCTGCGTCGGCTGCTGCGCCCTCATTGCCATCGGCCCCGGCGAATACGAACTCGCAAAGATGGCCGTGACGCCTGCGGAACGCCGCCACGGCATCGGCCGCCGTCTGATGGCTGCAGCCATCGCGCTCGGTGAGCGCATGGGTGCAACGCGCCTCTATCTGGAGACCAACCACACGCTCACCGGCGCCATCGCGCTCTACGAATCGATGGGCTTCCGCCACCTGCCGCCGGAGCGCGTCACGCCCTCGCACTATGCCCGTGCAGACGTTTTCATGGAGCGGATGGGCGGACCGGCGCTGCCTGTCCCTCCAATGTCGGGGGTAAGCTGCGCCCAGCTTTCCGGCTCGTGACACTACGATCGCTGGCGTTCATTTCTCTGCTGTGTGATGGAAGGTCATATCCAGTTTGATTTGTATCGCCACCGGTTTGCCATCGAGCATTGCCGGCGTGAAACGAAACTTCCGCACGGAAGCCAAGGCGCTCCTATCCATCTCGATTGCTGCGTCGCGATGCTCGGCTGATACACCCTCAGCAATCGAGCGGATCGTCGAGACATTCTGCGGCGTTCCCTTGTCATCGACGATCAGGCTCACCACCGAAACTCCCTCGAGTCGCGCGCGCCGTGCGGCCAACGGATATAGAGGAGTCACCGAGTGAGTCACTCGGGCTGGCGTCACGCCATCCACCCTGTGGCAGTTCTGGTAGGTCGGCGGGTCGCAGACCATCAGCGATGCCACCATCGGCGCCCGCTGGACAGGCCCCTGGACCGGAACGCCAACCGGCGCTCCAAAGGAGGCACGCGGCATCGTCAAAGCCCCGAGCGCCGAAGCAAAAAGTAAAGATCGAGCGGTGGCCTTCAGGCGCGCCTTCCTACCTGGGGAATTGCTTCTTGAACGCATCGATGCAGCCTTTGCCGGTGGCCTTCTGTGTCATGCCACCGCAGCCATCCTGCCAGAAGGGCAGCGATCCCGGTCCCGGCCCATGCCCTTTCAGGAACGCGCGCACCGTTGCGCCGCCTGAGAAGCTGGCGCCATAACTCGCTTCGCAGCAGGTGCCGTCCTTCTTGTTCTCGTTCTTCTCCGTATTCTGCACGCCGTTCTTTGAGAAGACGAGGATGATGTCTGCGCTCGCCTCGTCATCGGCCAGCGTGAACCGCCCCCATTTATTCAACTCTTCATCCGCGGCGTTTTCGATCGCCGCGCCACCGGCGTTGTTCCGAATGAAGACGGTCTTCGCCTTGTACGCCTCCGGTGGGATGCCTTGGGCGAATGCGAAGGAGGAAGAAGCGAAGAACAGGCAGGTTGCAACGGTCAGAAGGCAGGAGAGAAAGCGAAGCGCAGGCATGATGGCCCCCAGGGAACGAGAAGTGCCCACCACTCTAGCTCATTTGCTGGGGTAGATATGGAAGTTCACTTCGAGGGAGATCATCACCGGTACGGGCCTACCTTCATAAGTGGAGGGTTCGAATCGGTACTGTCGAACCGCCTCCAGCGCCTTCCCATCCTGGGACAAAGCCGTTTTGCGTAGCTTCGGCTGTACCCCCTCCGCTGCGGAACGCGTGACATGGACGTCTCTGGGCAGCCCGTCTGTCCCAACCTTTAATCCGATGACAGTTGTGCCCGCGAATTTCTTTCGCCGCGCGGCATCGCTGAACTCCGCATCGACCGTGTACACCAGCTTAGGGGCCGCGACCCCATTGCCGATGACCCCATTGCCGATATGGTAGTTGCCGTCGGCGTCGATCACCGGCTTTGAGGTGACAGCCGATGGGTGCGCTCCAGTGCCCGGCGTCACGGGTTGCTGCGCCGCGAAGGTCGGCGTCGAAAGGGCACATACGAGCAGGCAACATAATGAACGGTACGGACCGCATCGCATACGTCCCCCCGCGCAAACTAACGTTTCTTCTTCGCCTTCGCGGTTTTACGGGCCACAACCTCATCGGCGCGGAACTTCGCGATGCGCCCAATCAGCGTCACCGGTACCTTCCCGGCAAGCGGAAAGCGCAGCGTGCCCTTGCTCACCCGGTACTGCTCAAGTTCGTCCGGGAACGCCGCAACCATGGC